>CAXTDG010000064.1:0-12294 GCA_964242675.1 uncultured Chitinophagaceae bacterium | reverse complement strand
GGCACCATTTGCACCACCCCGCTTATCGCTACCACGGAAGGTGGAAGCAGAAGCCCATGCAGTAGAAACAAATTCAGAAATGCTCAGGCCGCTATTCAGTATTTTCTCTTTCAGTGTAGCGATATCAGCTGCATTTACCAGCTCATGGTCAACGGCTGGAATAGGGTCTTGCCATATCAATTCTTCAGCAGGAACATCGGTACCCAGGTAACGTACACGAGGGCCCATATCACGGTGCGTCAACTTGAACCAGGCACGGGCAAACGCATCGGCAAACTGGTCTGGATTTTCCAGGAAACGACGAGAGATTTTTTCATAAGCCGGGTCTACTCTTAAAGCCAAATCGGATGTAAGCATCGTTGGCTTTAATTTTTTGGCAGCATCGTATGCATGAGGGATAATTTCTTCTGCATCTTTCGCCACCCATTGGTGTGCACCGCCGGGGCTTTTGGTCAGTTCCCATTCAAAGCCAAACAGGTGGTCAAAATACTCATTGGTCCACTGTGTAGGCTTCGTGGTCCAGGTTACTTCCAATCCGCTGGTGATGGTATCGGCACCTTTACCGCTTGCAAAACTATTGGCCCAGCCAAAGCCCTGTGATTCAATACCAGCAGCTTCCGGCTCTTTGCCTACATGCTCAGAGGTAGAAGCACCGTGGGTTTTACCAAATGTGTGTCCACCTGCAATCAGGGCTACGGTTTCTTCATCATCCATTGCCATACGGCCAAATGTTTCCCGTATATCTTTTGCTGAGCCAAGCGGGTCAGGATTGCCATCTGGCCCTTCCGGATTTACATAAATCAAACCCATGTGAGCGGCGGCCAAAGGCTTTTCCAAATCACCCTTAGAATGCGTTTTGCCATCAGCATCTTCATCAGAGCTAACGACACCATGTGCAGCTACACCGGCTTTGCCTGTTCCATAGCGGTCTTCGTTACCCAACCAGGTCTTTTCTGAACCCCAGTAAATATCATCCTGTGGCTCCCAGGTATCGGCACGTCCACCAGCAAATCCAAAGGTTTTAAAGCCCATTGATTCTAAGGCAATGTTGCCTGTAAGAATCAGTAAATCGGCCCAGGAAATGGCCTTGCCATATTTCTGTTTGATAGGCCACAGCAAGCGACGAGCTTTATCGAGGCTCACGTTATCAGGCCAGCTATTCAGTGGCGCAAAACGTTGCTGGCCAGCACCTGCACCACCCCGTCCGTCGAACGTACGGTAGGTACCAGCACTATGCCATGCCATGCGGATAAACAGCGGACCGTAATGTCCAAAATCGGCAGGCCACCAATCTTGTGAATCGGTCATTAGGGCATGTAGATCCTGCTTTACGGCTTCCAGGTCAAGGCTTTTAAAAGCTTCAGCATAATCAAAATCCGGGTCCATGGGGTCGGACAAAGAAGATTGCTGACGCAGAATGCTCACCTTTAGCTGGTCAGGCCACCAGTCACGATTACGAGTGCCGGCACCCGCTACATTTTGCTCCATGCTACCGTTAAGGAACGGGCATTTGGCAATGTCGTTTGAATTTGTATCCATTGTTTGAAAATTTCGTTTTAGTTTATACGGCGTTTAGGAGTGCAATTAACAAAAGGGCAAATAAAGAAGTTGCGTTTGGGGTGCCAAATTTATGACACTCCTGATATAATCATAATCAATTAATTTTATGATTCAATAGGCTTAGGCTATCATGAACCTTGTACAGTTAGAATACATTGTGGCACTCCATACCACCAAGCATTTTGCAAAAGCAGCGGCGCAATGCCATATTACACAGCCATCGCTTAGCATGCAGGTGCAAAAGCTGGAGCAGGAACTGGACGTGCAGATTTTTCTTCGTACCAACCCGGTTACCACTACGGAAACAGGATTGATTGTAATTGAACAGGCAAAGAAAATACTGGCCGAAGCAGGCATGATGCACCAACTGATTGAGCAAGAAAAAGGCGTGGTTGGTGGCAGTTTAAAACTGGGTGTAATTCCTACGTTGGCACCTTATCTTTTACCACAATTTATACAAGCGTTTACCAAAGCGTACCCGCAGGTACGGCTTGCTATTCATGAATTAACTACGGAGAACATTGTACGCCAATTAAAGAACGGCTCTTTGGATGCGGGCATTATGGCCACGCCTTTGAATGTACCGGATGTAAAAGAAGAGTTCCTGTTTAATGAAGAATTTGTAGCATACGTTTCCCGACAGGAAAAAATATTTAATAAGAAATACCTGTTACCTACAGATATAGATGTGAACAGTATGTGGCTATTAGAAGAAGGCCACTGCCTGCGCAGCCAGGTAATGAATCTATGTGCTTTGCAGAAAGATGCATCGATTGAAAAGCATTTAGACTATGCAGCAGGCAGCATTGAAACGCTGAAACGCTTTGTAGATAAGAATGGCGGTATTACGTTATTACCCGAGCTGGCTACGTACGATATGAGTGATGAACAAAAAAATATGCTGCGGTATTTTAAAAGCCCAGCACCAGTGAGAGAAATTAGTTTGACCACTTTAAAAACGTTCTCTAAAACGAGGTTGATTGGGTTGTTAAAGCAAATTATTATTAAAAATTTGCCACCGCAGATGCTGGAGAAAAAGAAAATAGCGGTTTTGCCAATATGACCCTTGAAAAGATCGCAACAAAAAAATTACAACCGCCACTACAGCGTTTACTTAACTCATCAGCTAATTGTAATTGTCATTTACCTCAATCCAGTAACCATCCGGGTCTTTAAAATAAATCTGCTTCACGCCATCTGCCCGGGTGGTTGTACTATCCTGGTTGCCCGCCCAGTTCATAAAGCCAATTTTATTTTTCCGGAGGTTGAAGATGAAGGTATCAACAGACGGCACACTGAAACAGATATGGCTGTTCTTGATGTGCTCACTTACATCTGCGGCACCTTTTATTATGTGCAGTTGTGCAGCACCACCAATGGAAAACCATTCGTGCAGGCTATCGTTAAATGGGTTGGGGATGCGTTTAAGCTGCACAATTTTTTCGTAGAAATCAGCGCTTTTTTCAAGGTTGTACACGTACACAGCGATATGATTGAGGCGCACTTTAGGTTGTAAATCCGCTATTCGTTGTGCCTTTAGTACGGGCATCAGCAGCACTAGCAAAACGGTGAGCAGCAAGCATCGCATATTTCTGTCTTTTTTAGTACAGCACAAAATAAGCAGTTTAATATCTATTTACGCTGCTTGGCTGTTTATAATGATGTGAGACGCAAAATGCAATAAAGATGCTAACAAGGATAACCGGACATTGCACAGTCTTTGCTAAACTATCTTTCGTACATATTTCATCCATGCAGTCATCCACAACGCAAACAAAAATCATCCGGGTAAAAGGTAGCCAGCAAAAGAAGGAAATGGATTCTTTAGCTGCTGAGGAGCCGTTGGAAATCCGGCTGCTCTTTGGCCCAGCGGATAATCGCCAGCAGCAAAATGTGTCCGTAACGATGCGTACGCCGGGGCAGGATTTCGACCTGGCCATTGGTTTTCTTTTTACCGAAGGCATTATCCAAAATGCGGCCGATATACGCACCATCAAACACTATGATGAACGCAATGAAAACATTGTACGGGTAGGACTTGCCGAGGGCATACCAGTGAATATTTCAAAGCTGGAACGGAACTTCTACACCACCTCCAGTTGCGGTGTGTGCGGCAAAGCTTCTATTGATGCAGTACGTACGGTTTGCCGGTTGGAAAAGCAGCCATTAGAAACGATAAACTTTCCCGCAAACCTGTTGATAACGCTGCCTGATAAACTGCGAAAAGTCCAAGCAGTGTTTGATAATACCGGCGGTCTGCACGGCTGTGCGTTGTTTGATGCATCAGGCAATCTTATCCTTTCTCGGGAAGATGTAGGTCGCCACAATGCATTGGATAAATTGATTGGTGCAGCGCTTCAAAACAATTTATTTCCACTTCACAATTACTTGCTGCTTTTAAGCGGTAGGGCCAGTTTTGAATTGATACAAAAAGCATGGATGGCTGGCATACAAATAGTAGCTGCGGTAGGCGCTCCATCGAGCCTTGCGGTACAAATGGCAACCGGCGTAGGGATGACGCTTGCAGGCTTTTTACGCAATGGTGGTTTTAATATTTATTCAGGTGAACAGAGAATTATAATTTCGGAATATGAAGATTCGCATTAAGGGCAATACGGTACGCTATCGCCTGTCGAAAACGGAGGTAACTACCCTAGCTGAAAATGGTGTGCTGGAAGAAAAAACGGAGTTTATCGGTGGTAATTTAGTGTACGCCATTAAGCAAACAGAGAACAATGATTTATCGGCTGATTTTACTCAAAACACTATTACGCTATTTGTGCCACAAACGGCGCTACAGCAATGGGCCAATAGTGGCCAGGTAGGTTTGGAAAACAATATGCCTTTACCAAATGGCGGCACCCTTTTCCTACTGCTAGAAAAAGATTTTAAATGCATTGATGCCGATGTAAAAGAAGACCAGTCGGACTATTTTGAAAATCCACTTTTGACTTGCTGATATGGAAGAAAATATAGAAAAAGAATTGCCGAAGGCTGAGAACCCGGAGGCGCTTGGTGAACTGAAATTGTCGAAGCCGGAAAGCATTGCTGCTGGTATGGAAGCGGTGGTTGCGTCTTTTAAGCATGTGCTGAAAGAAGCCAATTTTTTCAGAGGCAATAAGGCACTGCTGAATCTGAATCAAAAGGGTGGATTCGATTGTCCATCCTGCGCCTGGCCCGACCCGGATGATGATCGTTCGCCCATTGCAGAATATTGTGAGAGTGGTGCTAAAGCGGTAGCGGAAGAAATAACGACGAAAAGTTTACACGCTGATTTTTTTGCCGAAAATTCCGTGTACAATTTATCGCTATTGGATGATTATCAAATTGGTAAAAAAGGGCGCATTGCACAGCCCATGTATTTGCCGGAAGGCGGAACCCATTACCAACCCATTGGCTGGCACGATGCGTTCCAAAAAATTGGTGAGCATCTTAGAAAATTAGACGACCCAAACAAAGCCATTTTTTACACTTCGGGGCGTACCAGTAATGAGGCGGCGTTTGTGTACCAGTTGTTTGTTCGTGAGTTTGGAACCAACAATTTGCCCGACTGCTCCAACGTGTGTCATGAGTCCACAAGTGTGGCGCTAAAGAAGCAACTAGGCTTGGGTAAAGCATCTATAAAACTCGATGATTTACATAATGCAGAAGTCATTATTATCATTGGTCAAAACCCTGGTACAAATGCACCTCGCATGCTTACCGCTTTGCGAAAGGGCAGAGAAAACGGAGCGAAGATTATTGCCATTAATCCCATGCGGGAGACGGGCCTGATTGGCTTTGCAGACCCGCAGAGTGTAAAGAGCGCTTTGCACATTAATACCAAGGTGTCGGACATTTACCTAAAACCTAAAACCAACACTGACCAGGCACTGCTAAAAGCCATGGCGAAGATGCTTTGGGAAGAGGAACAAAAAGCGCCGGGCACTGTGTTTGACCATGCATTTATAAAGGAGAACACTACTGGCTATGATGAATTAATTGCAGATTTAGCGAGGTATGATGTAGATGAACTGCTGGCTTACTGCTGCATCAGCCGGTCTGAAATGCAAGAGGCGATTGACTTAATGAAGAATAAGCAGAAGATTATTTTCTGCTGGGCTATGGGCATTACCCAACACAAAAATGCGGTGAACACCATTTATGATATGGTGAATGTGTTGTTGCTGAAAGGCAGCATTGGCAAGCCCGGTGCCGGTACTTGCCCCGTACGTGGCCATAGCAATGTGCAGGGCGACCGCACCGTGGGCATTTGGGATAAGCCGGAAAAAGCCATGCTGGATAAACTGGAAAAAGTGTATGGTTTCAACCCGCCTCGGGAAGAAGGATTGGATGTAGTAAAATCCGTAAATGCCATGCACGATGGTAAGGCTAAAGTGTTTTTTGCTATGGGCGGAAATTTTTTGTCTGCCCTACCCGATACCACTTATACGGCCAAAGCTATACGGCAATGCGACCTTACGGTGCATGTGAGTACGAAGCTCAATCGAAGCCATTTGGTGCATGGTAAAGAAGCGCTGATACTGCCTTGCCTTAGCCGCTCCGATAAAGACATTCACGATGGTATGGAGCACTTTGTATCCTGTGAAGGAACAACAGGTGTTATTCAATCTTCGAAAGGTGTGCTGGATCCCATTTCAAAAAATTTGTTGAGCGAAGTGCAGATTCTTTGCCAGTTAGCCAAAGCCACGTTGGGAGAAAAAAGTAAAGTGGATTGGGATAAGTTTGAGAAGAATTACGATACTATCCGGGATGATATACAGCAGGTAGTAAAAGGCTTTGATGACTACAATGTTCGAGTGAGGATTAAAGGCGGTTTTTATCTGCCGAATGGCCCCCGTGAACAGAAGTTTGAAACGGAAGCAAGCAAGGCATATTTCTTTGTAACACCGCTGGAAAAATATACGCTGAAAGAAGGTGAACTTATGATGATGAGCGTCCGCAGCCACGACCAGTTTAATACTACCATCTACGGCCTGCAAGACCGCTACCGGGGTGTGCATAATGAACGCCGTGTCATCTTCATGAACATAAAAGATATAGCACATTTAAAATTGGCTCCTAATGATGTGGTGGACATTTATAGCCATTACGGTGGTGTAGAGCGGGTAGCACAAAAATTCATCATCGTAGAATACGATATTGCTGAAAATTGTGTGGCTACTTATTACCCCGAAACGAATGTATTGGTGCCGGTAAATTATACAGCTGATGGCAGTAATCAACCTGCATCAAAATCGGTAGTGGTAACGTTGCGGAAGAGTAGTTAAGTAAATATTGAAACTTGATATTATTATAGAAGGCTGCAACATTGCAGCCTTCTTTTTTTTACCTGTTAAAACCCTTTCACCTAAATAAATAAATCTTCATCTCTTCTTCATGCAGTGCTTATGTGTGCGTAGCAGTTTTACACCATCAAATCACTAATAAAAACATTTATCATGAAAAAGAGTATTGCAGTAATGACACTGGCATCCGTTCTGGCACTTCACAGTATGGCACAACCACCTACCCCACCAAAAGGCCCGGATGGTAAAGGCCCAGGCCGCCCGGAGATGAAGGAACAACCTTTGCAGGAAATAACTATCTACACCGGCCAGGCAGGTGATTGGGTAGCCAATAACGATTATGTGTACGATGGATTTTACCTGCAAACAAACGGCACCAAGCAACTGGTAAAGTTTGCGCCGCACTTAGGTGAGCAATTAAAAGCATCTGTAAAAAATGGTAGTAGCATAACCGTAAAGGGGGTAGAACATATCACACCGGATGGGGTAAAAGAAATACGCCTAATGAGCCTGAATGCAGGTGGTAAAATGATAGCTGATACCGGTGGCAAAAAGCCAATCCCTGGCAGTGAGCCAACGGAAATTAGTGCTTCAGGAAATGGCAAAATAAGTGAAGTGCAAAAAGGAAAACGAGGTGAAACTATTGGGTTCGTACTGGACAATAAAACCATCCTCCGTATGCCGCCGCATGTAGCTGCTCAGCTGGATAATACGGCCACAACAGGTGCAACCATTTCCTACACTGGTAATAAAAAAGCTATGCATGATGGCGAAGTTGCCAGTGGCAATTACACTATCATTCATACTAAAACCATCACCATCAACGGCAAAGAATATCTAGTTCGCTAAAACTTTAATTCCATTTTTCTCAATTAAAAAAAGAACAACAGTATATGCCAAAACCACATCCTAAAAAGCCGCACCAGAAAGGTATAGGTGCAAAACTAATAAACACAGAAACCGACTTTATTAAACTATTTGTAAAGAGCACCGAAGAAAATACATGGGCTACAGAACAAATAACGGATGAAGGCCCGGAACACAAGCAGGTACTCAATGCTACGCTGCTGCAACAACTGTCCAAATTGGTGAAAGCTATTGAAGCAAAAACCGGTCAATCGTTACAATTGCAGCCTGGTGAAACCATTACCAGCCACAAGCATGAAGAGACGATTATTCCGGTGCAATTTCCGCTGCAAAATGTATTAGCTAAAAACAAAGAAGCAGTGCTGGAAACCATAGCCAAAGCACCGGAGCATGAAGTACTAGTGTATGCAATGCTACAACAGGTGGCTACCTGGGGTGCTAAAGTATTAGCTGAAAACAACTAGTCTAAAAAGAGCATTGCCAAAATAATATTCGGCGATGCTCTTTATTTTATTAAAGCTATTTTTTACACACATATTTTTATCATTATCAGGCTGTGTATTTGCAATTACTTTTGAATAACTGAATAATCTTCCGAATGCCATATCTCTAATGCTTTTACTTCCACCCTATATCAAATTCATTGTGTGGGCAGTGTTCGTTTTATCGGGCATTGGCCTGTTGCTGATATATGCATTACCTGCACAGAACAGGCAAAATGGATTGCCGCCAATGCCGGGAGAAAGCGAACAAATAACTGGCGTAATAAAAGATTTTGGCAACAACCGAAATGGTGATATGGATGCGTTACTTATTGGCAGTGCAAACGGTGATATATGGGTGCGTTTTCCACCGCATACTGCTAGTCAAATAATGTCTGCCGCACCCAAAGGAAGTACAGTAACGGCACTAATTCAAAGTGGTCCACCGCATCCGCCCGGCCCGGCTGGCAGAGAGGCACGGTATCGATTGGTGCAGCTTCAGGTTAGTAATGAAGTTGTTTCTATTAGCGATATTCCGCCACCTCCACCTGCTGCTGGCGAACCCATTGAATTAAGCGGTACGGTTGACAGCCTGATTACCGGCGGACATGGAGAGGTTTCTGGATTGGTAGTAAATGGTTATAGAATTGTATTACCACCACACTTAGCTCATTCTATTGCACCACTTTTACAGCAAGGAAAAACGATTGCTATAAAAGGCTACGAACGCAGCAGTGATGATGGTTTTGTAAATGCAGATAAACGAAAACTAGTAAAGCCTTATCGCCTAACAATTGACAGCACCGATTACTTATTATGAAAATTCTGTTGATTGAAGATGAGCCAAGCTTGTCGAAGTTTATCAGTAAAGGATTGCAGCAGGCCGGGCATACAGTATTGGTGAGCAACAATGGCGCAAAGGGACTGGAAATGGCCGTGGCTGAAACCTTTGATTTAATTCTGCTGGACCTAATGTTGCCCGGCACGAATGGCTACGATGTGCTCAGCAATCTGCGTTCTTTTGGTATACAAACGCCGGTCATTATTATATCAGCATTGGCTGATACGGCCCACGTGGTAAAAGGTCTTGACCTTGGCGCTGTAGATTATATTAAAAAGCCATTTGACTGGGATGAATTGCTGGCCCGGATACGAGTACTGCAAAAGAAAACCGTGAATGCTGCTACTCCGCAGCTTCGTATTGCCGACCTCGTAATAGACCTGGTAACACGGCGAGTAACCCGTGACGATAAAGAAATAAAACTGACAGCTAAAGAGTTTGCACTGTTAGAATATTTAGCCCGTAATGCTAACCGGGTTCTTAGTAAAAATCAAGTGATGGAAGCCGTTTGGGAAATGGATTTCGACCCCGGTAGTAACCTCGTAGAAGTACACATGTACCAGCTTCGCAAAAAGCTGGATAAGGGTTTTGATACACTTTTGCTGGAAACGGTTGTTGGCAGGGGTTATATGCTGAAAGGTGACAAACAGTAAACGCTTAAATAGCCTAAATATTTATCAATCATTAGCCCATGACGCTCCGCACAAAAACTACGCTCTACTTTTGTGCAGGTTTCATTTGCATTTGGGCCTTTATCAGCCTGCTATTTTTCGTTCGTTTTAAAAAAGCTTTGCTTACCGGGTTCGATGATGCACTTCGGGCAAAAGCCGCATTGATAGCTAGCAAAACCAGTCTTCAACCACGTATAGTACCCCTACCAGAGAATAACGATTTATTTATTCTTACCTATCATACTACCAACCGAACAGATACGCTTTACCGCCCTTCAACAATTCCGTTTAGCATACCGGCTGGTACCGATTATTCCTTTGCTGAAAATAATTGGCGAATAGTGCAATTGCAACAATCAGTTGAAAATGGTGGCACCCTTAATATTATATATGCTGCACCAGCATTTACTATTTATGGACAGATAAGAAAGCTCACTATTTTTCTATGTTTGGTACTGCTGGCAGGTGCTGTTTTATCGGGCATTATTGCCTGGTATTTTTCATCAAGATTATTACGTCCCGTTCGGCAGGTTATCCAGCAGGCGAATGCAATTAACTTAAACCAAAGTACCGCACCATTACCCGTTCCGGGTGGTGAAGCAGAAGGGCAGGAACTGGTAGCGTCTATCAATCGAATGTTGGCCCGAATACAAGAGCAATCTGAACGGCAAACTGCATTTTTTGCGGCAGCATCACATGAATTAAGAACGCCGCTTAGTGTAATGCAAATCCGCTTGCAAGTATTATTACAAAACGTTCAGGAAAATGAAACTCTTACTGAAGCTTATAGTAGCCAGTTGGAAGAGGTACAGCGGCTCTCTAAAATGGTGAATGATTTTTTGCTGATGAGCCAATTGCAGTCTGGCCGATTTGAAGTAAAAATGGTATCGATTGATTTGGTAGAAATCTTATCTCAACTAATAGAAAATAAATTATCGAAAGCGTTACTCAGGCAAAATCATTTTCGGATACTATTTGAGCCAGAAGAAGCTGATTTTGATATTATTGCTGATTTAGAAAAGATGGAAATTATCTTCCATAATCTGCTAGATAATGCAGTGAAATATGCTGCAGAAAACACAATTATCCATATCACCGTTCAAAAGATAAATACCCAAATTTCTATACAAATTGCCAATACCATTCGGGAAGATATTCATCCCGATCCAGTAGATATTAAAAATGCGTTCTACCACTCCAAACCTTTGCACGGCGAGGGTTTTGGCCTGGGGTTATGGATAGCCAATCAATTAGCAGAGTTGCAAAATATAGACTTGTATTGTAGTATTAGCAACGAGAAAACATTTACTGCATCGGTAATTCTGAATCACTAATTTATTATTCACCTCTTAAGGCACAAGACAATCTTAATAACAGAGAAGGCTGCAATACTGCAGCCTTCTCTGTTATTACTTATTATTACTCCACTTCCTCAATATTATCCGTCTTACCATACATCTCTCTGCGGAATTTGGCAGAATCTTTATACGCTGGCTTGCGGGCCCGTTGGATAGAACCTAACGGACGATGCGCCGCCAATCCATGCCAGGGGCTGAAATACATTTTATCATCCACTACGGCCGCCTTTTCATCTGTCCATCCTTCCTGCGGCGCAATCCCAATTTTGGCAACTGTCAGGTAAGGGCTTTTATCTTCCGGCCATTCTACCGAAGCATCTTCTGCGGGCATTTTTTCTATGTCGGTCGATAGCTGCACGCCAAACTCCCACTCGCCGCCATTAGTAGCAAAAAATTGTTGTAACAAATGACGTAATGCGAAGTCATCATCGTCCAGTTCAATTGGCGTTCCGGTAAGGGCGGTGAGGTTAGACGATACCGGCGTTATTGAAAATTTAGCCATGTAATCACCGTATAAAAAAGCGCCTTGCGAATAGTAGGTATCGCCCATGGGGTGCTTCTCCGGCTGGCCACCCATAGCAGCCATTACAGCATCCGGACCACCCAGTTTTTCAGATACTTTACCAACTGCACGTAGTGTTTTAGAAATCCCTTCTTTAAGATCTTCCGCTTTGTTTGTCAGAGCATCAAAACGTTTCAAACCACTTAAAAAATCTTTCAATTTCTGCGGGAAAACAGTGCTGCCATTTACAAGGATAAAATCCTGCGTATCCGACTCATCGGCGCCAGATAAATGCTCACCTTCTACACCCGATACTTTGAAAGAAAAACCTCGGGGTGTAGATACACTGTCGGGTAGTACATCACCCGGTGCGGTAGAGATACGAACCACAATAGGATACGTGCCGGGCTTGGCAAATAAGCCTTGTGCCAGGTAAGGCGGAAGATTGTCGGCTACCTGTAGCTCACCTTTTAAAATAGCATGGCTTTTGGCATGCACACTCCGGATGGCATGGCCTTCAGATTTGTAGGTTTTCTGTTGAATTTCACGAAGTGTTTCCAGAATTTGTGCGGTAATTTCTGCTTCATCTGGCGAAGGCTGTTCATACGAGGCATCGTAACGTAGCGGTGTAAAGTTTTCGGGAACTTGTTTCATTTGTTTGGTTTCTTTTTGTGTTGTAAAAATTTTCTAGCAAAAAAAGAACCAGTTAGTATTGATTATTCCGT
>CAXTDG010000063.1:0-12470 GCA_964242675.1 uncultured Chitinophagaceae bacterium | reverse complement strand
GTAGATAAAGACTATATCGGCAATTCTGTTTCGTCGGATAAGATTGTTGTCAACTATTGAAATACCATCTTACTTTGACAGGACTCAATAAACAACTTAATCAGCACTCGCATAAACTTCAATGACTGTAAGAAATATTTACCTGCCTATGCTTTTGAAACGTTCCTTTTACCTGTTATTTCTTGCCTGCTTTGTTTCGAACGTAATCATAGCACAAAAAAATTTTTTTCCAATTGCAACCCAAACAGAAAAGGCGACCATTGTTTACAACCCCAATGCTTCTAAACTAGATTCTATTTCGGCTAACCTGCTGGCAGAAGATGTTGAACGGGTCACTGGTTTCAAACTCACTGTAACGACGGATATGGCACAGGCAAAAGGAAACCTGATCGTCATTGGTACTGTACAGTCGCCACTTATAAAAAGCATGGCCGGTAAGCAATTGCCTTTATTGCAAAAACTTAATGGTCAATGGGAGTGTTTTGGCCTTGCTATTATTGACAAGCCTTCGGTAGCAATCTCCAAAGTATTGGTGATTGCAGGGAGCGATGCAAGGGGCACTGCTTACGGCGTATTTACCCTGTCCCAAAGAATAGGCATTTCGCCCTGGTACTGGTGGGCCGATGCACCGGTGAAGCAACAAAAAGAATTGACCATTACACAGCAGGATACCATTTCTGCACCACCATCTGTAAAGTACAGAGGCATTTTTATTAACGATGAAGATTGGGGGTTGCAACCCTGGGCTGCCAAAACCTTTGAACCAGAGACGGGTGACATTGGCCCTAAAACCTACGCTAAAGTATTTGAGCTACTGCTTCGCCTGAAGGCCAATTTAATCTGGCCTGCTATGCATCCAAGCACCAAAGCATTTTTTCATTATCCCGGCAACATTACAGCCGCAAAGAACTACGAAATTATTGTTGGATCTTCTCATGCGGAGCCTATGTTGAGAAACAATGTGGGCGAATGGGACGTAAAGACGATGGGCCACTTCAACTATCTTACTAATAGGGACACCATTTATAAATACTGGGAAGATCGAGTAAATGAAAGTAGTGGCATCAATGCCATCTATACTATGGGTATGCGGGGCGTACACGATGGACAGATGGAAGGCGTGAAAGACATGAAAGAAGCCGTGCCCATTGTAGAACGCATTATGGACGACGAACGGGGATTGCTAACCAGGTATGTAAATAAAGACATTACGAAAGTGCCCCAGGTGCTAACCCCTTACAAGGAGGTGCTGGAAATTTATTAAAACGGACTGAAGGTGCCGGAGGATCTAACCCTTGTATGGCCAGATGATAACTACGGTTATATACAGCGCCTAAATACGGAAGAAGAACGAAACCGTTCCGGTGGCTCTGGTGTGTATTATCATGCCTCTTACTGGGGGCGGCCGCATGATTATTTATGGCTGCCATCTACCAACCCTGCCCTCATGCGGGAAGAGATGGTAAAGGCTTATGAAAACGGAGCAAATCGTTTGTGGGTGCTGAATGTGGGCGACATCAAATCAATAGAATACAGCACGAATTTTTTTTTAGATATGGCTTATAATATCAATGCCTTCAAAGGAAGCGGTTATGAAAAAAAGTATTTGCGGGAATGGATAAATAAGCTGTTTGGGAAAGAAAAAGTGGCCCGCATTTCAACAGTTGTTGACAGCTATTATCAACTGGCATTTGAGCGCAGGCCAGAATTTATGGGATGGAGCCAGACCGAGCCTGAAACCAAAACAAAGTATACTGCTTATAATCACTTCAACTATGGCGATGAGGCACAGCGGCGAATTGACCAATACGAAGCAATAGAGAAGGAAGTGAAGGCGTTGCGGAAAGAATGTAATGCAAATGACGAGGCAGCTTTTTACCAGTTAGTTTATTATCCTGTAGTAAGTGCTTCTTGGATGAATAAGAAATTTTTGTATCGAGATAAAGCTTATGTGTATGGAATGCAGAACCGTATTGCCGCTTACGAATATGCAGCCCAATCAAAAGCCGCATATGACTGCATTGTAAAAGAAACGGCTTACTACAATGGGCAACTGAGTGGTGGAAAATGGAAAGGCATTATATCGATGGAGCCACGCAACCTACCGGTGTACTTAGCTCCGGTGTTGCCGAAGATTAGTATTGATAAGGTGATTGGTTGGGATGCAGTACCAGAAGGATACGACACCATTGCCTATCAAAACAAGTTGGTAAAAAGGCTGCCTGATTTTGTGGCAGGCTTGCAGCAGTCGTATTTTATAGATGTTTTTTTAACCGATTCTATTGCTGTAGCATGGCAGGCAAAACCTTCTGCAAACTGGATACAGTTATCAACAGTAAAAGGAAAACTACTTGCAGAAAAACAGCAAACTTCAATAAGACTTTTAGTGACTGTTGATTGGACAAAAGTTCCTGCTGCAAGTAAGTTCGAAGGGTCTATTGAATTTTCAGCCAATGGAAAAAAGATCAATGTTGTGGTTAATGCTTTACGCCCCGCTGCTAATGACTTTACCGGCTATAAAGGCTTTGCAGAACAGAATGGTTTGATATCCATTTATGCAGCACATTACAACAACAAAATTGATAGAGTAAAAAGCAAATGGCAGCTAGTACAAGGGTTAGGGCATAGCCATGATGCAGTAGAATCTTTTGTAACGGAAAAGCTAGATACAACTGCTGTTCAGCAGCAATCGGCACAGCTAACGTATACGTTTTATTCCTTCTCTTCAGCAGCGCCTAAGCTTACGTTGTTTACGTTACCTACTTATCCATTGAATAAAAATTTTGGAATGCGGTATGCAGTTAGTATAGATGATGGGCCAGTGAAAATAGTCGACTTTAAAACCGTTGGGCGTAGTGAGGAATGGAAGCAAAATGTTTTGCGAAATGAAGCCATCAAAGAAATTGAATTACCACAATTACAACCTGGTAAACACACATTAAAAATCTATGCTATTGATCCGGGTGTTGTGCTGGATAGAATACTCATCCGGTTTGGAAAAATCCCTGGTAGCTACAGTGTAGTTCCGGAAACGAAAAAGGGTTGATGATGCCAGAGTGGCTTGTGTAAAAGTGTGATAGAAATAAACAGCCTTTGGATATAATTGAATCTTAAAAACGCTTAGCCTTATGATGTCCTTAAATAAAAGGAGTGTTACAAGTTGCTTGTTAATTGCAGCCTTTTTCACTACCACCTTGCCAACTGCTGCACAGGAACTTTACCCCATCAAATTATCTAATCGTTTATGGCATGATGAACAACGGGAACTACGCTACAAACCTGAAGGAACTGATTTCGTCATTACCAATGGCAACCGGCTTTTTACCCGTGCCTTGTACGGCACACATACCGCTTTTCGGGTAGAAACCGGCGACCGGCCGGAGTTTGCTTTGTACATGCCTGGAATGGGTGGCAATTTCAAATTCGGCATTGCAGCAGGCGATAGCAGTAAATGGCTTACAACTGCAAAAACTATTACAGCAAAATACAGCGCAGGTGCAAGGCTCTACACCATTGAAGACCCAATACTTGGTGGTGGCAAACTATTGTTGGAAATACTGGCTATGGCAGATGCCGAAGGTTTTGTAGTAAAAGCTCATTTTCAAAATATAAAAACGGCGGTAACACTTTATTGGGCATTTGGCGGAGCCAGTGGCAAAAAGTTCAGCCGGGATGGTGATATGGGGCCCGACCCGGAATCAAGCTTTTACCTGAAACCGGAAAATTGTAAGGACAATAGCTACACAATTAACGGCGGAAGTTTTACGCTGAAATACGGTGCTGGCTTACAGGTCGGTCAGGATGGACGCTACTTTGTGGAAGACCTGAACCAACAATCGCAAACGTCAAGAGAGCAAACCTTAGTTGGTACCTTCCCTACAGAAGCGACGCTGAAAATTGGCGATGCCACAAAGTTGTCTTCACCACAGGATTTCTATAATTCACAAGTGAGTAAAGCACCTGCCCTAGCTGGAAAGATGAATGTTATAGCCGACAGAGATTATTACTTCACCATTTATAATCCAGCTACTAAACCATCATTCAATTACAACGAAGCACCGCAACAATTTGCACTGGCAGAAGCCGCCAGAAAAGCAGTGGCAAATCGCATCACCATCAATACGCCTGATCCTTTTATCAATACCATTGGCGGCACATTGGCCATAGCCTCCGATGCTACCTGGGAAGCGCCTTCATACCTGCATGGTTCTATTGGCTGGCGGATGCGGCTCAATGGTTGGCGGGGTGCCTACACCGCTGATGCACTCGGCTGGCACGACCGGGCCAAAATGCATTTGGAAGCGTATGCAAAATCGCAGGTCACCACACCTGTCAATGGGCCAATCATTGCCGATACCGCAATGCATTTATCCCGCAGTTTGGAAAAATTAGGCATCGGTATGTTTACCAGCGGTTACATCAGTCGCAACCCCGATGGGCAAAAGATGACAGCACATCATTACGACATGAACCTGGTATATATCGACATTTTGCTGCGGCACTACGCATGGACGGGTGATACCACTTTTTTGAAAGAAACCTGGCCGTTGCTAAAGCGCCACCTAGAATGGGAAACCCGCAATTTCGACCCCGACGGCGATGGCCTGTACGATGCTTATGCCGCCATCTGGGCAAGCGATGCATTGCAGTATAGTGGCGGAGGAGTAACGCATTCATCGGCCTACAACTATTTTGCATTTACAAAAGCAGCAGCCATAGCAACAATTTTGGGAGAAGATGCAACGCCTTACAGCAACGAAGCAGATAAGATTTTAAAAGCAATGAACAGCTTGTTGTGGATGAAGGATAAAGGTTCGTATGCCGAATATAAAGATGCCATGGGCAACCGGCTATTGCACCCTGCTGCAGCCTTGTGGACGGTGTATCACAGTATGGATTCTGAAACCATGAACCCATTTCAGGCCTACCAAAGTTTGCGATATATAGACAATGAAATACCACACATTCCGGTGAAAGCAAAAGGGCTGGCAGATGACGGTTATTACACACTATCTACTACCACCTGGATGCCTTATATGTGGTCGCTGAACAATGCTGCAATGGCCGAATCTATGCACACGGCACTGGCCAACTGGCAAGGCGGCCGTACCGATGAAGCTTTCAAATTATTTAAGAGTGAAGTGCTGGCTTCTATGTACTTAGGTGGCAGCCCCGGCAATATTGTGCAGATATCGCACTACGATGCCGTACGCAAAGAAGCTTACCGGGATTTTGGCGACCCCATTGGTATGTTTTCCAGAGCTGTGGTGGAAGGGCTTTTTGGCATTGTGCCAGATGCTTTAAATAAGCAGATTACTATTCGTCCCGGCCTGCCATCTTCCTGGAATTTCGCCACTTTTTCTACGCCGGATATTTCATTCGATTTTAAGCGTAGCGGCCAAACAGATACTTATACGTTAACACCTACATTTCCACAAAGCCTTGGCCTGAAGTTTCTGGCTATTGCAAAAGGGCAGGTGCAACGTATTACCATTAATGGCAAAGCAGCCAACTGGAAAAATCTGGATTCATCTGTAGGTAAACCGGTGATTGAGATAACGGCACCAGCATCAACCAGGTATGCTATTAGCATCACCTGGCAAGGGGTAAAACCTGCAATACCTTTTATCGAAAAAACGTACGCAACGGGCAATATGCTAAACGAAAAGTTCCCAGGTGCAAACGTGCTGAAAGTGTATGATCCGCAAAATGTACTGGCAAATACTACGACACAATTAAGTGGATTTTCTGCAAGTGTAATTGCATGTTCCGGTAATCATACCGTATTTGTGCAGCTACGCCAGGGGCAATTAACCTGGTGGATGCCTGTATGTTTTAAAGTAGAAAAGGCCATTAAATTAATTGCCGCAAATGATCCGGAAATAAATAGTAAAAGTTTTCGGTTGCAGAATAATTCAGACAATAATATAAACGCATCTGTTATTATTAATTCTTTCAACACTTCGCTCAATATACCAGCCGGTAAAACATCTGGCGAAATAGTAGTACCGGAGAATGATTTGATAACCGGAACAAATAATGTGGTCATCAAACTGCCTGATGGCAATACGGTAACAGCGCCATTATACAACTGGCAGTCAAATACAAAAGGTAAGCTGGAAACGGTGGATATTACCAGCCTTTTTAATGATAAAGTGACACAGATTTTCAGGAACAAATATCTGTCGCCACGGCCGCAGGTTACCACACTACAACTACCCTGGCAAGGCGCCGGCGACTGGCCGCACCCTTTAGAAACACCTAAGATTGACGACAGTGGCTTACGCAAACTGGCCGGAGAGAATAATACCATTACACTATCACAAGGCATTTCATTTTCTACGCCTGGAACAGAAGGCACAAACAATATTGTATTCACTTCGCAATGGGATAATTATCCGAAAGAGAAATTGGTGCCGCTTACCGGCAATGCTTCTCATGCCTGGTTCCTGATGGCAGGCTCTACCAACCCCATGCAAAGCCAGCTAGATAATGGTGCTTTGGTGGTAAAATATACCGACGGTACAATGGATACCCTGCTGTTGCACAACCCTGAAAACTGGTGGCCAATAGAACAGGATTATTTTACTGATGGTTTTGCCTTTGCACTGAAAAGGCCCCGTCCTATCCGCATTCATTTAAAGTCGGGCACCATCATTTCTGGCGAAGAATCGAAAGCAAACTACAATGGGAAGACGATTGAAGGTGGCGCTGCTACCGTGTTGGACATGCCGCTTAACGCTGCAAAAACCTTGAAAAATATAACGCTGAGAACCATAGCGAATGATGTGGTGATAGGCTTGATGGCTGTAACACTTTTACGGTAGTTCCATGTTAGATTCCCTTCCTGTAATTTGTATCTGACCTTTTTCTCATTTTCAAAAAGGAAAGCGACAAAAAATATTTTGCAATATCAAATTACTCTCTACTTTTAACTCTCTGTAAACGTTTACAGAAACGATTGCCAAACCACTGCCTTGTGAAGCCAAAACCTGCCAATTTAAAAACGGTTGCAGATATTGCTGGTGTTTCTATAGCTACTGTATCCAGGGTGCTTAATGCCGACCCTGTGGTAAAAGATGAAACTAAGTTAGCTGTACAGAAAGCCATCCTAGATTCGGGATTTCAACCCAATCGGGCGGCACAGCGACTACGCTCTACTTCCAAATCCAGAAAGCTTATTGGCCTATTGATCCCCGACATTCAAAATCCTTTTTATATTGATGTAATCAGAGGCATTGAAGATTTCGCCTATGCCAATGGTGCTGCTGTAGTAATTGGTAATTTTTCGCAAGATTCGAAGAAAGAAAAGCTATATATAGATATTCTCCGCTCCGAAGCGGTAGACGGTTTTATAGCTGCACCCACTCATGGTAAAGATCAATATGTAGAGGCGCTGATTAATGACGGGCATATAGTAGTCTGCATTGACAGGGGGCTAACGAATCTGAGTGCTGATGTAGTAAAATCTGATAACGAAAAAGGAGCCTTTACTGCAACAGAACACTTGATAAACCTAGGCCATAAGCGTATTGCTCATATTACTGGAGATCCAGCTATCCCTACTACTCAAGAGCGAATAGCTGGATACAAAGCAGCATTGCATAAATATAATTTACCTGTAGATGACAGCCTTATTAAAGGTCGAGAATCCAACTACAAGAGTGGAGTAGAGATAGCACAGGAAATACTGGATATGCAAGAGCGGCCAACCGCTATTTTCTGTGGCAACAACCTCCTAACACTTGGCTCGCTTGAAACATTATTGAAACAAAATATTCGCATTCCGGAAGAAATAGCCATTGTTGGATTTGACGATATGTATTGGGCAGCTTCACTTAATCCGCCACTTACAGCTATCAGGCAGCATGGTTTTGAAATAGGCCAGCGGGCTACTGAATTGTTGTGCCAACGCATTCTAAACCCCACCCGGTTACCTGTGAATATGATTATCAAAACAGAATTAATCATTCGGAAATCCTGTGGCTTTAAATAAGTAAAAGCAATCGCTGCAAAAGATTTTTATAAGCCAATGAAAAAATGTAAACGTTTACAGAAATATTCTTCAACAAGGCTTATAACTGCTTCAAACAATCACATCTTTTTACAATCAAAACAACTATAAAATGATACCGCTTTTCCGCTATTGGCCGTACTTCTAATTCCCGTGGTACAACCAAAACAAAACTAATTCTGCTCCCATTTATTTTAATTGATGCTGTATGAAAAAAACAATCTGTATGCAATGCTTTATTATGGCGTTGCTACTGCTGAGTGCAATCAGCCTGAATGCACAATCCCGAAAAATAACCGGGACTATTAAAGATCAGGGTACCGGCAAGTCTTTGCCAGGTGCTACCGTTACTATCAAAGGTACCACGCAGGGGGTGCCTGTTAGTGCCAACGGAACTTTTTCCTTAGATATTACAGATCCCGAAACTGTACTGTTGGTCACCTATGTGGGTTATGGCATGCAGGAAATAAAAGTGGGAAAACAAACTGATCTGAAAATAGCGTTGAGTAATGCTGCTTCTAGCCTCAACGATGTAGTAGTTGTTGGCTATGGTACTCAATCGAAGCGTGCCGTAACGGGCTCGGTTGCTACAGTTAGCTATGATAAGTTTAAAGACCGCTCTTATTCAAACGTTACGCAATCTCTTGCCGGGCAGGTAGCCGGTGTAAACATTACGCAGGGGCAGGGTGCACCAGGCGTAGCGCCAATTATACGGGTACGTGGCATAAGCTCAATCACAGCCGGCACAAGCCCGCTCTTTGTAGTGGATGGTGTGCCGTTGGAAAACTTCAACCTCAATAATATCAACCCACAAGATATTGCTTCAGTAGATGTTTTGAAAGATGCTTCTTCCGCAGCCATTTATGGCTCTCGTGGTTCAAATGGCGTTATCCTCGTTACAACAAAACTGGGAAAGGCGGGCAAAACAGATGTAAGTTTCAATTATGAATATGGCATTCAACAAGTAGGTAGAAAGATAAAAATGATGGATGCCCAACAGTGGATAAAATACTACGTTACAGCAAAGAATAATGCCTGGACAGATTTAGGAGGCACCCGATCAGCGTCTGACCCAAACAGCGCAAGGCCCGCCCTTTACCAGATACCCGATGAGTTTATCAACAGTCCGCAGCAGTTTGGTAAGGGTACCGATTGGCAAGATGTAATGTTTAGAGTAGCCCCCATGCAAACCGGGCAAGTTTCCGTATCTGGAGGCACAGAAAAAACGCAATATCTTTTTTCTGCATCTTATTTAGATCAGACCGCTATCCTTGATGCTAATTATTACAAGCGCTTGGCATTGCGGTCAAATATCAAACAGATAATCTCAAATAAATTTACAGTGGGTTTGAACCTGAGTTTTACAGGTATTCAAGACCGAACAGATGGCACCCAGGGTAAGAGTGATGTTATTAGTTTGGCTTTGCAAAGCGATCCTATTTTCTCACTATACAATAGTAATGGTACCCTTGGCATAGTTGATCCCAACGCAATAGAATATCGCTATCTGCAATACAATCCGGTTAATCTATGGCATCCTTATGCTACTACACGCTACACCGATAAAAAGAACAGAGCATACAATACGTTAGCTATTGGTTATGCTGAATATAAAATTTTAGATAACCTAAAATTCCGCACCAGCATAAACGGTAACCTGGGGACAAATTTTGGTGATTATTTTCTTGTTGGAAATCAAGGCTATGGCTTCAATCAGAATTTAACCCCATCTACAGCCACAGCCTCAAGTGGTAGCACGTTTAACTGGTTAACGGAAAACACATTGTACTACGAGCTTAAAAAAGGCGATCATGCTTTAAACCTGCTCGGTGGTTATACCGCACAAAAACAACGTGACGAATTTCAATCGGCAACAGCAACAAACTTTCCAAATAATCTGGTTCGTACCCTAAATGCAGGTACTGTAAATGTAGGTACATCTACCATTTCAGAATGGTCTTTAGCTAGTTTCCTGGCCAGGCTAAACTACAATTATAAAAACAGATATTTTCTAACGTCCACTATCCGTAGGGATGGAAGTTCCCGCTTTGGAGAGAATAACAAATGGGGTTATTTTCCATCTGTTTCCGGATCTTGGGTTGTGTCTGACGAAGCATTTCTTACCCATTCAAAAATCGTGTCGTCACTTAAACTTCGTACAAGTTATGGCCTCACGGGTAACAATCAAATCCCTAATTATGGATCAATAAGTTTACTAGGTGGTGTAAACTATGTAAATGGCACCGCAACTGCCTCTGGCCTTACAACACTTGGCATCAACAATAAAGATTTAAAATGGGAAAAAACAGCACAACTAAACTTTGGTGTTGATCTCGGTTTGCTAAACAATCGCATTACCATTTCAGCAGACATTTATCGCTCTACAACGAAAGACATGTTGCTGAATGTACCTGTTCCGGATATTACAGGTTTTGCAACGCAGCTTACCAATATCGGGAAAATGCAGAACGTTGGTATTGAATTAAATATTAATACCAAAAACCTGAATGGGGTATTTAAATGGACCACTGATTTTAATTTTTCTCATAACAAAAACAAGGTGTTACAATTAGGCCCTAACAATGCCCCTTTGATCTTTACTGACAATGAAACTTTTGTAAAAACGGAAGTGGGACAACCCATCTCTAACTTCTACGGCTACCAATTTGCCGGGATTTATAAAAACAAAGATGAGATTAATAAAAGTGTACATGAAGCCAGTACTGTACCAGGCGATCCTATTATCGTAGACGTTAATGGAGATGGAAAAATAACGGCTGATGACCGCACAACCATTGGTAATTATCAACCTAAGTTCACTGCAGGAGTAGTGAATACTTTTTCATATAAGGGCTTTGAATTATCTTTTCTTGTGCAGGGTTCTTATGGCGGTCAAATTGTTAACCAGGATTACCGGTTTTTGGGCTTCTGGAACAGCGGCAGGAACTTATTTGCCAGTTCAAATAATTACTATGTGTCTGAAGCCAATCCTGGCGACGGTAAAAACCCCCGGCCGAACATGAATCGTAAAGCTTTTCAGCAAGCCTTTTCTACCCTTTGGGTCGAAGATGCATCCTACCTGAGAATAAAAAATATTGGTATCTCTTACGGTTTGCCACAAAAATGGCTGAAAGGAAATTTCCTGAAATCAGCCCGAATTTATGCCAATGCAGATAATGTTTACCTGTTCAGCAAGTACACCGGTTATGATCCTGAAAATACCACCTTTTCGCCAACAGCTTACTCGTCCAATGGTACAGCGGCCAGTACCGGCACGGCTACTTCTGGCAACCCGCCAGGAGCGCTGATTGGGCTTGATTACGGATCGTATCCTGTTCCCCGGGTCATCACTTTTGGCATAAGGGCCGGTTTTTAAGCGATTAATTCATAATGAATTCAACTAAAGAAAATCATGAAAATCAAACATAAAGGCATGTTGTTGACAATTTTGTTTTTGTCTGGAACAAGCTGTAAGAAATCTTTTCTGGAATTAGTGCCTCAATCAAATTCAAACGCACAAATATTTTACAAAACGAAGGCAGATATGGACCTGGCTGTAAACGCTGCTTATGCAACGCTTTACACCATTTATGCCCCGGAAGGCCCCATGTCTTACACAGGCGAAATGATGGGTGATAACTGCACCCTATATGTGATTGCTGGCAATCAAACAGACAAGTTCGCATTTAGAGATTACACAGTGCAAACCACTAATACGTTGGTTTACAATTTCTGGCAAAACTTTTATTCGGCATTGTATAACATCAATATCATTCTGAATAAACTGGATGCTTCAGAGCTGTCTGCATCAGATAAAGCAAGTGTTAAAGCACAAATGTCTTTTCTACGGGCTTTGTATTATTTCAATATGGTGCGTTTGTGGGGTGATGTTCCACTGGTAACCAGTCCGCTTTCGGTAGATGATGCTTACAAGGTTTTGCGGTCGCCTAAAGCAGATATTTACAATTTTATTTTAGCCGATGCTAACTACGCTGTTGCAAACTTACCCGCTACATCAACAGGCCGGGCTACAAAAGGTGCCGCCCAAACACTAATTGGAGAAGTATATCTCACATTAGGTGATAAGGCGAATGCTAAAACGGCTCTGTTAGCAGTGTATAACAGTACACTCTATCAATTGATACCGACCTACGCTGGTACGTTTGGCCCCAACGTTAAGAATACCAAAGAATCAATTTTTGAAATTCAATACCTGGGCGGAGCAAGCAGCGTATCCACCGGCACGGCCAGTCCCTACTATCGCAATTTTTCGCCAAACGTGAGTGTATTAGGTTTCTCAGGTATTGGGATGAACCAAGTGACAGATGACCTATACAACGAATATGAAACTGGCGACCCACGACGTGATATCACCATCACTCTAGGCTATCAGAATGGCACTGTATTTACGCCTCAAAAATATCCTATTAAATTTATAGATGCTTCTGCTGACAAA
>CAXTDG010000062.1:0-12481 GCA_964242675.1 uncultured Chitinophagaceae bacterium | reverse complement strand
GGCGTAGCCGACTCATATCAGTCTTTTCTGGCTGGCCTTGGTGTATGGCTTGCGGTTGTTCTTCCTGTACAGGAATGCCTGCATGGCATAGGAACTGAACGATTTGCTTATTCAGTTCGGCCTGCATACGGCGGAACAATTCAAAAGCTTCAATTTTATAAACTACCAAAGGATCTTTCTGTTCGTAAGAAGCCGTCTGAACACTTTGCTTAAGGTCATCCATACTCCGCAGGTGCTCTTTCCATTCATCATCAATCAGGGCCAGGGTAATGTTCCGCTCCATGGCATTAATCAATTCTGATCCATTGCTAGCAATGGTTTTATCGAGATTAGCAAAAACCTGCATGCCTTTGCGACCATCAGTAAATGGCACCACTACATTTTCCACATTGGTACCCTGTTGCTCCCGGATATTTTGGAAAACGGGTATTGCTTGGGCAGCTAAGGCATCATTTTTTGCGTTATAGCTATTCAGCGCTTCTTCGTATAGAGATTGCGTCAGGTCAGTTTCCTTGTTACGTTCAAAATCTTCTTTATTCAGTTTGCTATCAATTGCCAGATTTACGATAGCTCCTAATTTAAAGCCTTCGTAATCTTTTTGCTCTTGTGTATTTTGAATCAGATCAGCAGAGGCGGCATAGAATGCATTGTCAATATCCAATGCCAGGCGTTCGCCAAACAAGGCGTGGCGGCGGCGGGTATAAATAACCGTACGCTGCTTGTTCATTACATCATCATACTCCAGCAGGCGTTTGCGGATACCAAAGTTGTTTTCCTCTACCTTTTTCTGTGCCCGTTCAATGCTTTTGGTAATCATGCTATGCTGTATTACCTCACCTTCTTTATAGCCCATACGGTCCATCAGGCCGGCAATACGTTCGCTACCAAACATCCGCATTAGGTCATCTTCCAGACTGCTATAGAATTGTGTAGATCCTGGATCGCCCTGGCGACCAGAACGGCCTCGTAGCTGACGGTCTACCCGGCGACTTTCGTGGCGTTCGGTACCAATGATTGCTAGGCCACCGGCATCTTTTACACCAGCTCCCAGCTTAATATCTGTACCACGACCAGCCATGTTGGTGGCAATAGTAACGGCACCAGCCAAACCGGCTTCGGCTACCACTTGTGCTTCCCGGGCATGTTGTTTGGCATTCAACACGTTGTGCGGTATCTTTTTACCATTCAACATTTTACTTAGCAACTCACTCACTTCTACCGAAGTGGTACCTACCAGCACTGGTCTTCCAGCACCCCGCAGGTTTTCAATTTCGTCAATAACGGCTTTGTATTTTTCCCGTTTGGTTTTATATACCAAATCGTGGTGGTCTTTACGAATGGCGGGGAGGTTGGTTGGAACTTGAACTACGTCTAATTTGTAAATATCCCACAGTTCAGCGGCTTCCGTTTCGGCGGTTCCGGTCATACCACAAAGCTTGTGGTACATACGGAAGTAGTTCTGCAAAGTGATGGTAGCATAGGTTTGCGTGGCGGCTTCAATCTTCACATCTTCTTTCGCTTCAATAGCCTGGTGCAAACCATCGCTATAGCGGCGACCTTCCATAATACGACCCGTCTGCTCGTCTACAATTTTTACTTCACCATCAATTACCACATACTCTATGTCTTTATCAAACAAAGTGTAAGCTTTCAGTAATTGTTGAACGGTGTGGATACGATCAGCCTTTAGCGTGTAATCATTTATTACTGCTTCTTTCTGTAGCAACTTTTCATTGTCAGGCAAATCGCCCTTCTCAATGTCATTCAGCTTGATGCTGATATCGGGAAGTACAAAGAAGTCAGGGTCTTCACCACTTTTGGTGATCATCTGTAAGCCTTTTTCCGTCAAGTCAACCTGATTGTTTTTTTCATCAATGTAGAAATACAACTCTTCGTCCACCTTCGGCATTTCCTTTTGCTGATCGGCCAGATAGTAGTTTTCTGTTTTTTGCAATCTTACCCGAATACCTGGTTCGCTCAAAAACTTAATCAACGGGCTGCTTTTAGGCAAACCCCGGAAAGCCCGCATTAGAGCCAAGCCACCATCTTTATGATCGTCATTGCCTTCGGCAAATTTCTTTTTTGCTTCAATTAAAAAGCTATTTGTTACCCGTCGCTGTGCATCGAACAATTGCAACACTCGGGGTTTCAAAATATGGTATTGCTGATCGTCGCCACGAGGAACGGGGCCGCTGATGATGAGCGGTGTACGGGCATCATCGATCAGTACGCTATCTACTTCATCTACAATGGCAAAGTGGTGCTTACGCTGTACCATTTCTTCAGGGCTGTGCACCATGTTATCCCGCAGGTAGTCGAAGCCAAATTCATTATTGGTGCCATACGTAACATCAGCCAAATATGCCTGCCGACGTTGCGGACTGTTGGGTTGGTGTTTGTCAATACAATCTACCGTAAGGCCCAGCCATTCGAAAATAGGTCCATTCCATTCGCTATCCCGCCGAGCCAGGTAATCGTTCACCGTTACCAGGTGTACGCCTTCACCAGTTAAAGCATTCAGGTAAACCGGCAGCGTACTTACCAGCGTTTTACCTTCACCAGTCGCCATTTCGGCAATTCTGCCACTGTGCAAAACAGAACCCCCAATCAACTGTACATCGTAGTGTACCATGTTCCAGGTTACTTGCCCACCGGCAGCCGTCCAGGTATTTTGGAAGGTAGATTGATCGCCATTAATAGTTACATAATCCTTACGAACGCTCAAATCTCTATCTAGCTGAGTGGCGGTAGAAACAATTTCTGTATTGGTAGAAAAGCGTCGGGCCGTTTCTTTCATTACGGCAAAAGCTTCGGGCATTATCTGAGTCAGTACTTCTTCCAGTACATCGTCCCGCTTTTTTATCAGTTTATCAACGTCCTGGTAGATACCGTCTTTTTCGGTTAGCTGTTCAGGAGTTAGTGTTTCTGCATCTGCCTTGCGGGTGGCAATCTGCTCATTAATATCTTTTACATGTTCCTGTATGCGGCTGCGAAACTCAACTGACTTTGCCCGCAGAGCATCATTGCTAAGTTGCTGATAGGAAACAAAATATTCGTTGGTTTTGGCCGCAATGGGACGCAGTTTCTGAATGTCTTTGTCGCTTTTATTGCCGCCAAAAAGCCTGCTTAAAAAACCTGCCATAATAAATAATGTATCGTTTGAAAAACGGTTTTAGTGTCGATTTCAGTTGTAGTCAATAATTGGGCAATACCTAAAGAATAGCCAAATTGACAGCAGCCAAAGGTAAGTAATGACGAGTGGACAAATGGTTAAAGTGATTTGATATTGAAGAAGGAAATGTATAGTACCAGTTTCTATTAAATCTGTTTCCACAGTTTGTATTTCCCATTTGAGCAACCTAGCTTCCGTTTCAGATGTAACAGCAACTATTATAGAGGCATGTTTAGCTTATAAAACCTAATTCGGATGATTTAAACCAATCTGCTTCAACAAAAAGGTTGGCAAACCTGTAAAAAGATCATTTTTGTGTAAATTGTTGTGTAAACAACTATCCCGGCAAATAATTTGAAACTGTGTCATTCTCAAACCAACCAATATGAAAAGATTACTCCCCATATTAGCCATTGCCGCCATTGCTTTTGTAGCGTTTCGGCAAACGGATGAACTAGCAATAGGAAGTGCACTTCCAAAAGCAGATGTTCAACTCCAGGATGTATCTGGCAAAAATGTTACACTGAAAGAAGCTATGAAACCAAAAGGCTTGCTGGTAATGTTTAGCTGCAATACCTGTCCTTATGTTATAAAAAATCAGGCTCGTACCAAAGAGATCTGTAGCTATGCTCAAAGTAACGGATTAGGTGTAGTGGTGCTAAACAGTAATGAGGCCCAACGTACCAGCGATGATAGCTTTGCAGCTATGCAGGCATACGCAAAAGAGCAAGGGTACAACTGGTACTATGCTACCGACCCTAATAGCCAGATAGCAGATGCTTTCGGTGCTAACCGTACGCCAGAATGCTACTTGTTTGACAAAGACGGTAAACTGGAATACCATGGTGCTATTGATGATAGCCCTAGTGATGCCGCCGCTGTAAAGCGCAACCACCTGAAATCAGCTATTGACGAAATAAACAGTGGTAAAGATGTATCGGTAAAAACCAGTCGTAGCGTTGGTTGTTCTATAAAGAGAAAAGCATAGAATAATTATTGTAGATATAAAAGAGCCATCCTGAAACATCAGGATGGCTTTTGAATTTTATAAAGCAGCTTTCAACGCTGTACTAAGGGCTGATCTACTTAATGCCTCCTCATAAAAGTGGTGATAATTTTTTGCTGGATTAACAATGAGCGTTACCGGTATTACACCACTCCATTTGGCATCTACTGCGGGGCAATAATGGTCGGCATCGGTTTCATTCAGCCAATAGAAGTTTGCCTTCCACCCTTTTTTAGCCAAAAACTTTTTCAAGGTGCCGTTGCTGTAAATCTGCTTCGTGTCCAGGCTAACCAGCATCAGGTTTACACCTTCTTTTTTAAGCGAATCTTTTAAAGCAATATAGTGCGGTATTTCTTCAACGCAGGGTTTGCACCAGGTACTCCAAAAATTGATGATGGTCGGACCTTTGGCTGCTTGATACGTTTTTACCAACGCTTCTATTTTTACAGGTATAATAGTTTGGGTGATGCCTTTTGCTGAAAGACAAATTAGTAGTATGGTAAAAATTTTTCTGTAAAAAAATAGACACATAAGTTATAAATAGTTGCTTTTGGAAAGAGTTTGAGTCAGATGTTTTGAGTATGAGTTTTAGGAGTTTGGTGTATTCAAACTCCACTGCTCCCAAAGGGCATCATACCGTTCTTGTGGCAATCTTGGTTCAGTATAATGTTTCGCATTATTCTTTTGCCGATAGGCCTCATAAATAGTAACGGCACAAGCCACCGAAATATTTAATGACTGTATAATTCCTACTTGCGGTATCATCATATTACCATCTGCCAGGGCTCGTATTTCATCGCTTACACCGCTGTGTTCATTGCCAAAAACAACGGCTATTGGTTGTGTAAAATCCATTTGATATAATTCAACTGATCCTTCACCCAGCCAGGTCGTAAATACTTTATAACCCTGTGCCCGCAAGGCATCAAAGCAAGTCTGCGTATCGTCATATTGATGAACGCTGAGCCATTTGGCTGCACTGCTACTGCTTTTTTCGCCCCACTTTTTGTGAGGAGGAATTTTGGTGTTTAAAACATAAATATCCTGTATGCCAACGCTATCTGCAGTACGCATAACAGCAGAAATATTGTGCGGATCAAACACGTTTTCCAGAACCAGCGTAAGGTCGGGCTGGCGACGGCTCAAAACCCGTTGCAGTTTTTCAGTTCGTTCGGGAGTCATTTGATGAATACTCAATGGTGAAAGAATGAAACGAAGAAAAGTCAGAATGGTGAATAGTGAATGAATGGAGCGAATAAAAAAAGTGTCAGCGAGAGCAAAGAGAAACAAGAGGCTCCACTTATTTATTCACCTTCGAGTATTCACCATTGACTACTCACTACCGACCATTCACTACATTAGCCACTTCAATTTTTTCCATGATAAGAAAATTATGGCCAGTGGCAGCGCTGGTATTTTTTTGTAGTTGCAATAATGCTGGTAGCGGCGAACTGGCAAAAGACACAATGCCAGATCCGCTCTCTTACGACTTAGAAACAACCGTTCGCCCCGGCGATGATTTTTTTCAGTATGCGAATGGTGGCTGGATCAAACGCAATCCGATTCCGGGTTCAGAATCCTCCTGGGGTATTGGCCAACTAGTACAGGAAGATATTTACAATCGCCTGAAAGCCATCAACGAAAAAGCGGTTACCGATAAAGGAAAGGAGAGAAGCATCACCCAGAAAATAGCCGATTTCTGGACGACCGGAATGGACACAATAGCCATCAATAAAGCTGGTTTGTCCCCTATTAAAGCGGACCTGGATCGCATTGACAAAGCAGCAACCATTCAGGATTTGCTCAACTTGTCTGCAGAATTTGATGCCAAAGGTTCTACTACTTTTTTTGGTAGTTATATAGCGCAGGATGATATGGCTAGCGATAAAATAGCTTACATGCTTAGCCAGGGCGGACTAGGACTGCCTAACCGGGATTACTATTTTGATACGGATGAAAAGTCAGTTGCAGTACGGGCTGCTTTTCAGGAATACCTCACCAAAACATTTCAGCAGTTAGGAGCCGATAATACCACGGCTGCTAAAACGATGAACGAGGTAATGGCGCTGGAAACCCGGCTGGCTAAGAGTAGCCGGAAACTGGCTGCCTTAAGGGATCCATATAAGAACTACAACAAAATGAGCGTTGCTAAACTGCAATCGCTTACGCCAGCCCTGCCCTGGAACACTTACTTAACTAACTCCGGCATCAAAACACTAGATACAACCATCGTTGGCCAACCGGAGTTTTTTACTGCATTAAATACAGAACTGAAAGCTACGCCACTACCCGTTTGGAAGGCTTACATGAAGTATAATTATGTGTCAGACTTTTCGGCTTACCTCGATAGCGCCACGTACATGAACTATTTCAATTTCCGCAAAACGATTAGCGGTGCTACCGAGCCACGTGCCCGCTGGAAACGAGTGCTGGATGCAGAAGAAAATGCAATGGGTGAAGCCTTGGGGCAGCTTTTCGTAAAAGAATATTTCAACGAAAAAGCTAAGAAACGCTACACCGATTTGGTAGAAAATATCCGCACCGCTTATAAAGAGCGGATAGAAAAACTAACCTGGATGAGCGATAGCACCAAGCAAAAAGCATACGATAAATTGAAACGTATTCGCCCTAAGGTAGGCTTTCCGGATAAGTGGAAAGACTTTAGTGATATGAAGATTGACCGCAGCAGCTATGTGCAAAATGTGCAGCGGGCAAGTGAGTGGTGGCATAACTATGAAATAAACAAGCTGGGCAAACCGGTAGATCGGGAGGAGTGGGGCATGACGCCGCAAACCTATAATGCTTATTACAACCCAAGTAATAATGAAATCGTATTGCCGGCCGGAATATTTGCAGTACCTGGCAAACGAGACGAGAACTTAGATGACGCACTGGTATATGGCTATGCCGCTGCCAGTACCATCGGCCACGAAATTACCCATGGCTTCGACGACCAGGGCCGCCAGTACGATGCTGATGGTAACCTGAAAGACTGGTGGACAAAGAAGGATGCAGCAGAATTTGCCCAACGGGCCAAGATGATTATTAAGCAGTTTGATACCTATACGCCGGTTGATAGTCTGCACATAAATGGGGAAGCCACCCAAGGCGAAAACATTGCAGACCTTGGTGGACTGTTGCTTGGATTAGATGCATTTAAGAAAACGGATGCCTTCAAAAAAGGCGAAAAGATTGACGGCCTTACACCGCTGCAACGTTATTTCCTCGGCTATGCTTACGGTTGGATGTATGCCACTAAAAAGGAAAGCCTGGCTAGTCGCCTGAAGACAGATGTACATGCCCCAGCTAAAGAACGAGTAAACGGCCCAATGGTGAATATCCCGGAATTTTATGAAGCATTCGGCATTAAGCCCGGCGATAAAATGTATAGACCAGATAGTCTGCGGGTGAAAATCTGGTAAAAGCTAAACCGGTCGGCACCGCAGGTCAGACCGGTTGGTTAAAACGAAACGGCGCTACTTTCTATCAACAAGGTAGCGCCGTTTTTTATTTATTTAATTAGCAAATTATTGCCAATTGCTTATTGCCTGTTGTAATTTATGGATGTCCCGGCTGGGCATTGCCAAATTTCTCCTGCCAATCCATCATGCCGCCGGTTAGGTTAGCTACATTTTTAAATCCCATTGTTTCCAGTATCAGACCGGCCTGTCCGCTGCGGTTGCCGCTGCGGCAATACACTACCACTTCTTCATCTTTCCAATCTTCCAGTGGCTCGGCATCCATGCCCTGTAGTTTTCCCAGTGGGTGCAGGGTGCCGCCAATATTAAAATCAGCATGTTCGTATGGCTCCCGAACATCTACCAGGTGTATGTTTTCGCCGTTATCGAGGCGGGCTTTTAATTGTTCTACGCTTACCAGTTTCATAGTGGTTTATTTATGTAGTTTGTTATTCAAAAAATCGTCCGGCTTTTATCGGATGCTTTAGTAATCGTTGGCATCGCTTTTCTTCGGCTGGTCCTGTTTGGGTTTTTTGCTTTTTGGGTTGGATATAGAATCTACTTCGTCAGTTGTAGGTTTTGCGCTGCTTAGCCAAAGATCTACCACTTGCCCTTCCCGTATTTTGTTGATCTGTATATACCCATTTTCGTCTGGCTCTTCTTTTACTTTTGGATACTGCCTTACTACATAAGCATGCAACGTATCGGAGATGCCTCCGGTAGGTATAGGTGCCCCGTTGCTCAGATTCATACTGGCTAAAGTGGCTCTTGCTTCTTCGTAGGTCATTCCTATCAGATTCGGTACATTAAACTGGTCTTCGCCCAGGCCACTACCCAGCACAAAACTAATACGGCCGCCAATGAAAATTTTAGTACCTGGTGTAATGGTTTTGCCCTGGTACAATTGCTCCAGCACAGCATCTTTCGCTATGTCGGGGCGGCGGGTTGTATCGCCTAGTTTTAAGTTCAATTGTTTTAAAAACATTTCAGCATTACGAAGCGTAAAGCCTACCATATTCGGCACTTCAACTAATGGCGGCTGAGAGCGGTTGACGGTAAGATAAACCACCCGGTTCGATTTTACCATCATGTCGCCTTCGGGGCTTTGCTTAATAATACTTAGCGGCGGCAGCGAATCGTAGTACAGGGAGTCCTGCACCTCTACTTTGAAGCCTTTGTCTTCCAGAATTTGCTGTGCCTGCGACAGTAATTTTCCTTGTATGCCAGGAACTTTTTCGTACTCGCCATGGTGCGTAATAAAACCCAGCGACCATAGAAAAACAAAAATGATCAATACTACCAGCGCAATGGCTGCTAGCAGGTTAACGATGAAATGTTGTCGGGTAAGAAATCGAAACACGTTTATTTAAATTTGGATGGCAGCTTTAGGGTTTGCGGCGGTTAATGTACAAAAAGGAAAATGGTAACCGTTAACGATTTATGAATGCTTAAGCAACGCGGCTTCTATTAATCCCGTGTAAAAATCTTTCAAATCCCAGCCTTTGGCCCTCACCTGTTGCGGTACAATGCTGGCTGCACTTTGGCCGGGTACGGTATTTATTTCCAGCATAAAAGGTTGCCCTTTCTCTTCGTTGTAAATAAAATCAATCCGCACTACACCACTGCAATTAAACAGGCTGTAAATTTTAGTAGCCGCCTGCCGCACTTTATCAGCAATGCTTTCATCTACCTGGGCTGGCGTTATTTCCTGGCTTTTGCCCTGGTACTTGGCTTCGTAGTCAAAAAAATCGTTCTGGCTAATGACTTCTGTCATGGGCAGCGTTTCTATTTTTCCGCCAATGCGGCAAACGCCTATGGTAAATTCCCGACCACTGATAAATTCTTCTACCAGTACCTGATCGTCTTCGGCAAAAGCTTTGTCCAACGCTGCCTGCAAACCGCTGGCTTCCGCCACTTTGCTCATGCCAATGGAGCTACCACCATTGTTGGGTTTTACAAATACCGGCAACTGTAACTGGCCTGTAATTCCTGCAACATCTATCGCTTCTCCTTTAAAAAAATGAAGCGACTTAGCCACAGCAATTCCACTAAAAGCGGCTACTGCCACCGTATAGCGTTTGTTGAAAGTAAGGGCTGATGTAGCCGCACTGCAACTGGTGTAAGGCAAGTTTAGCAGGTCAAAATAGCCTTGCAACTTCCCATCTTCACCCGGTGTGCCGTGTATGCCAATAAAAACCACATCAAACGAAACCAGCTTACTGCCGATGTTCAGCGAAAAATCGGCTTTGTTTACACATACCTGCGAACCATCGTCCCAGGTATAAAACCAGCCATCGGGGCGAATGTCAATTTTGTACACGTCAAATTTTTCCCGGTTCAGAGCCGCTTCAATTGTTTTAGCGCTTTCGTAGCTTATCGCCGCTTCGCCACTATAACCGCCGGTTACAAATGCAATACAAGGTTTACGCATACTAGACTCTGCTTTTTTGGGAAGGCAAATATATAAGCCGCAAGGGGGAAGAAAATGAACAATGAGCAATGAATAATGAACAATGAATACACTGTGCCTGCCGGAGAATAATTTATATAATTCAAAAAGATTTTGACAGTTACTCTTTTTAATTGTTCACTGTTCATTATTTATTGTTCATTATCAATAACTATCTTTCCTAATCAGATTACGCACCTAAAATCTTTTTTTGAAACAAATCCTTCTTTTTGGCGCAGGCAAATCGGCCACGGTACTAATTGATTACCTGATAGCTAATTCGGAAAATGAAAACTGGCAGATAACTATCGTTGATGCTGATGCTACGCTGATAGAAGCAAAAACGGACAAAGCTGTCTGCACCAGCGCTGTAGTTTTAGATGTAAATAATGAAGCAGAACGGCAATCGCTAATCTTTAAAGCGGACATCGTTATTTCTCTTTTGCCGCCCGCCCTGCATATACTGGTTGCCAAAGATTGTGTGCAAATGGGTAAAAACCTGCTAACGGCTTCTTACGCTGATGATGCTATGAAAGCCCTGGCATATGAAGCCGGAGAAAAGGGGATTCTGCTGCTTTGCGAAATGGGCCTCGACCCCGGCATTGACCACATGAGCGCCATGCAAATGATAGACGAGATACATGCTGCTGGTGGACACATCACCAGTTTCTATTCGCACTGTGGCGGGTTGGTAGCACCCGAAAGCGATAACAACCCCTGGCACTACAAAATAAGCTGGAACCCCCGCAATGTAGTAATGGCGGGTAAGGCTGGAGCAACCTACAAGTTGGATGGTAAGATTGTGACCGAGCAATATGAAGATATTTTTAACCAGTTCGATTTTATAGAAGGTGACGAGGCAGGTGACTGGTGCTGGTATCCTAACCGGGATTCGCTGGCTTATATACCGCTGTATGGTTTGCCCGATTGCGCCACCTTTATTCGTACCACCATTCGCAAGCTGGAGTTTATGTATGGCTGGCAAAATTTGTTGGCACTTAAGTTTACCAATGAAGAAAAAAAGTATGAAACAGACGGCTTGTCTATTGCTGAGTTTTTACGGCGGCACCTCATGGAAAATAATTTTACCGAATGGATTGCATCCAAGCTGAGTGCTCAGTTTTCATCGCTCAACGATACGCTGGATAAAACGCTGCAACTACTGAAAAAAGAAAAAGAAATGATGGAGGAAAATGAAGAAGAACCGACCGAAAACTTTTTGATAGTAGATGATACCGGCAACCTGAAAGATGTGAACCTGGAAGAGGAAAAGCAGGAAGCAGCCGGGAATATTGCCGCCCGTTTGTACGAAAGTAATATGCTGCTACAGCAACTCTTTTTCCTGGGGATGAAGGACGAAGAGACGCTAATAAACCAGGGCTTGTGTAGCGCTGCCGATGTGTTGCAGTTTATACTAGAGCAAAAGCTACCCTTGCTGCCAACTGATAAAGATTTGGTGCTGATGATACACGAAATAGAATACGAAAATGAGGAAGGTCGGTTTTATAAACGAGCCACCTTGCGCCTGGAAGGAGAAAACGGCATCCGCACCGCCATGGCAAAAACGGTTGGCCTCCCATTGGGCATAGCTGCCCGGCTAATATTGAACGGAAAAATAAATCTGATAGGCCTGCACATACCCATCAGTAAAGAAATTTATCAACCTGTATTACGGGAACTGGCCGCTGCTGGTATAGAGTTTACGGAAGTAACGGAACAGCGGTAAAATGGTGTTGAATACCTGCTTTACGCCTTCATCCACCAGCGAAATACTAACCAAAAAAGAGTGCTGATGCATGAAATAAGTAAGATGCGACTGGCGTGATTTCTATCTTCTTCCCGGTACAGGTAAATACTACGACCATCGGGCAGCGTTTTCTTTGGGAAAAGAATTGTACAGGCAATTAACACACCCAATATTCCTCCCAAGACAGCTAAAAAATAGCCTGCATTAATCCAAAACGAACTAGCTGCTTCGGGCTGGGCTAGATTATCATTTCGCTTAGTTTTTACCTCCTCAATGGTTTCTGTATCTATCACCATTCCTCTTTCCCGAAGAATTTTTTGTGCTAGTTGATAATCCAAAAAGCCCCATTCATCTGGCCGGGCAATGATGTCGGTTAACTCTGCATTGGTAAAGCTAAAAAGGTGATAATTTCTATCAATATTATCTACCTCTTTTGCATAATACGTTTCTAATACACTTCGTGCTTTTATACAATCTTCAGGCTGTAGTTTCAATCTAATATCTGCTCCAAAAGAATTGTTGGCATAGCTGGCATCGAAAAAAGTGCGGTTGTTTTCTATGTGAAAATCGATTCCATTTTGCTGAAGATGTTCAGCCATTTCAGCAGCAACATCCGGGTCGGTAAAGGTTTGAAACGTGAGATAAGATG
>CAXTDG010000061.1:6692-12534 GCA_964242675.1 uncultured Chitinophagaceae bacterium | reverse complement strand
TTTGAACCCGGTGCTATCAGCTCGCAAGCTCTGTACTACTACTTTCACAAGTGGTTTAAACACGGCTCCTTTCAGAAAGCATGGCTGGCTATTCTGAAGCAAAACAAAGAGGTTTTAGACCTTTCCTCAGTACAACTGGACGGCTCACACACCGTGGCGAAACAAGGTGGCGAAGCGGTGGGGTATCAGGGCAGAAAGAAGGCGAAAACCACCAATGCGCTATTTTTTACCGATAAAAACGGGCTGCCGCTGATGATGAGTGAGCCACAGGCAGGTAATCATAACGATGTATATGAAATCAAAGTTTTATTTAAGCAGATGTGCAGCTTGCTGGAAACGGCAGGCATTCGCCTGAAAGGCGTGTTTATGAATGCGGATGCCGGTTTTGATGTGGCAGCATTACGCCAGGCATGTGCAGATAAAGAAATAGAAGCTAACATTAATGATAATCCCCGTAGCAGCGATGACTTATCAGAAGCATATCGTTATTTTGATGAGGAACTTTACAAAGAACGCTTTGTCATCGAAAGGACGAATGCCTGGCTGGACGGCTTCAAAGGGTTGCTGATGCGATTTGAAAAGAAGATTCAAAGCTGGATGACGCAGCACTTCATGGCATTTGCTGTCATTTTACTTCGTAAACTCAACACTTGTTAAAATACTAAACAGCCTCAACATAAAAAACTATGAGGAACAGTGATTTTTATTGGTAGTTAAATAACGAATTACCACCATCAGTATATTATTAAATTCTGTGGTAGCAATAGCTTCTTACCAGGAGCTACGCTAAACTTACAGTTGGGGGAAATGGTTTGCTGAACGTTTAGAATACACTCTCCCGTACCAGATGGATTAATAATGATTTCAGAGCCAGATGGCAATACAGCAGGAGGCATGGTGCCACCGCTCCAGTTGGCTGGGTTATTCCAGTTGCCACTGCCGGTAAAAGAATACGTTACTGATGGATAATTGAGCGTAATGCGCTGGCTAGCCAAATTGTACACCGGTACATTGTTAACCGAATCAAAATCACCTGCCAGTATTAATCGGTTACCATTGAACATAAAGTCTCTTATCCGCATATTATTAAGTGAATTATCGGTGTTTTGCTTAAGTAAGACGCCTATGGCAGATTGCAACTTGCCGGTAGTAGTGTCTATATAACCAAACCCGCTATAATTGAATGTATCGTTGGCATAACGGTAAGAGCTGAACCATATCTGACCATTATACAGTTTCAGGTTTGAAGTAAAGTAGAAAATACTAGGGTCAATAGCTGGAATATCCGTTTGCAAACTATTAATGCTTCCGTCTCTTACATTCAGGCAGGCAAAGTTTCTGCGGGTAGTTCCATTTAGCGAAGTGAACATACCCTGTACATACATTTTTTGATTGACGAGTAATGATCGTTCGAAAATAATTTTATCGTACAAAACGTTAACTCCCTTGTAGGTGTAAATAGTAGGTAGCGTGCCGTAAGGAGCTGTTTTTGAAAACTTAAGTAAATAACCAGCTCTTTCCCGGTGTGTTGTGCAGGGTTCGTCGTTGCGGTTGTCGGCTACAGCATATACACTATCGGCGGTAATGCTGAGGCAGGTAGGGGTAAGCGAACCGTTGAGCGTGGTACCCCAGGTAGGGTCCCGCACCAGAGAAGGAAAGGAGTACCGTTTTATGTTATGATCGGTTGAGGCATACAAATAATTGCCATCAATTACAAAATCATCCATCCGCTGATAGTTCATATTAGGTGCATACAAGCGTAGCCCGGTAGTAAGGCTATACAGTTGCAATTCGGTAAAATATACATAACACCCATACCCACGGGAGGTAACGGCCAGGATGAACAAAGTATCGCCTCTGATAGCACTTCTTTTTACTTCGTTTATAAACGTTTGCATATTCGTATTCAAGGGCAGCACTGTATTGGTTGCTGAATCAATAGCGGCCAGGCCATACCGGGGAATAGGATTGAGGCCATTAAAATCGCCGCTAATAAGCACATTGCCGCCGGAAAAACATTGGGTAAGCACACGATCGCCGGGAAATAGATTGGCCGGTAATACGGCAAAACTGCTGGTATCCAGCACCGCATAGTTTGGCCGGTCTACACCATTAACGGTATTAAATTTACCACTGATATATAGCCTGGAATCTTCCAGGTGTACAGAGGAAATTTGTCCATCCAGCGATGCAACAGGATTAGTAAGCGTAACTCCCGATGTGGCATTGAACTTAATAAGCCCTTTATAGGCATTGCCTGCATAGCAAAAATCGAACAGGCCAGCCGCATAAACAGTATTTCCCCACACTTTCAGGTAGCTGGCATAGCCGGAGACGCTGCTAAACCGCAGATCGAGCCGGTATTTTTGCTGGCCGCCATTGTAAGCAATACCTCTAATATAGTTGCCAGCTGTGTAAACGATAATGCTGCTATCAGCATTGAAAGCCAGGTTTCTAACATCGTTGTATTCGTTCTCGGCTATAGGGTAGGTAATGCTCAGCCCTGTGCGGAAATTGTATTTCTTGATGTAGTTACCACCCCCACTATATTTAGAGCTTCCTGCCAGTATTACGGTATCTCCTTTGAGGAGGAAATCATTTCCATAATTGTATTGTCCAATTATTCTACCACCAGCTAACAGAGAGTCGCCTGCAATGGAGTGGATGGCAAAGGAAGCACGGGATTTACCAGAACAATTATCGAAGTAACCCGCTAAGAACAGCGAATCGTTTCGCAGGTATAATTTGCTTACTGTACTATCTACCGTTATATTCATAGCCAGCGGTTGGCCCATTCCGTTAATGTGGGCAATAAATCTGCGGGTGCTATCACCAATGCGGGTAAAGGTTCCACCAATGTAGAAACCACCCTGCCCATCGGCGACGGCCGTTTTTATCCTCCCATCTATACGCCATTTATAAGGCACTTTTACTGTACCGGTAGCCGTATCAATCAGCAGCGATGAGCCCAGGTATTTGGTAAGGTGCGTAAAGTAGCCGATGGTATAGTACGTTCCGTTTTTGGCTATAAGCCCTGTCATCAGCCCTCCGCCTAAGCCATACTGGGTAATATCAGTAGTAGAGTTAGGCACAGGAAAGGCGGTATCGTAAGACACAACAGATACCGTTTGCGAACGGGCGATGGTACAAACCAAAAAGAAGAGTACCAATAAGGGTATTCTCATAGAAGCAAGTATTGAAATGGGTTATTAGCAGTTTATGGCAATGATGGTTTTGCAGGCTGCATTTTAGCTATGGGCTGTATGTAGCAGCTTCGTTAGTTGCACAATATTAGGAATAGAAATAAACAAATATGCAACTACAAAAAAGACCTTCCGTATCATCAGAAGGTCTTTTCATTTTTGGTAATTTTATTTGGGTGTTTCAGTAGTAGCTGTATCACCACCCTTACGACTATTTATCAATGTATTGTACTGCGCTATCAGTGCGTTAAGGCTGTTCGTGGCTTTAGCAAATGGCTCAGCGCCTTCATTTATTTCGTAGTAAGCATCCAGCTTATCCCGCAGTTTGTACCAGGCGGCTGCTGCTTCCTGCCGTTTGGCCTTAATAGTGTCTGGCGATACGGCGCCTAGCTGTTGGGTACGAGCCAAGTAGCGGCTGGCAAAGCTGGCATTAGCAATCTCCAGTTCAGTAACCCAGCTATCCAGGCCCAGCACGGCGATAGCAGCTATCAGTTCGGGTTTGGTTTTGCAATCGGTAACAATACTGGTAAGAATAGCCGTTTCGCTTTGCAGGTTTTCACGGGCTATGCCTGCCCCAAAAATGGACAGGTGGTCGGTGAGGGTTTTAGCGGCAGCCGCTGTTGCCGGGGCAAAATGATAGGAAAACCCTTCAGCCACGGCCGAGATGCCATTAATAGCATTGTCTCTGCGAACATCGATAGTTTGCAGTTCGTCAGTAATAGGATTGCTCTGATCAGTCTTGAACAGGCTTTCAATAGCATCGGTTACTGTTTTGAAGCGGTTGTACCAGGTGGTAACGCTAAGTGCAGCAGGGTCGTTGAGCTGTATAATAGCTAAAGCATCTTTGGAAAACTGGAGAAATTCGGCGTTGCGGAGTTTTGGAAGGTCTATACTACTTATAGGCATAGAGAGTTGTTTTGATAGATTTTGGATGAAAAAGACATTGGGAGATTCCGAAAGATGATTACATCAACGTAAGAAGGTTTCGGAAGTACCCGAAAGCATATTACAGCGGTGCGGCAAGCTTTCGGATACTTCCGAAAAGGCATTACACTGGTGCAAGAAAGTTTCGGGAGATTATGAAAGGGCATTGCAGTAGTGCAACCAGCTTTCGAAAATGTTGGTACTACAGCACTGGCGGTGCATGGATAGGCATAGAATTTTGTTTTTAGGGTTTAAAGAGAATATTGCCGTTTAAAGATGTGGATTTTTAGGCGGAAAAGAAAAAAATGGATAGCAGAATGTAAAAACATTCCAACACAAATAAGTTCCTACATTAAAAATCGCAAGCTTTAGAAATAAATAGCACTAAAAATCCCACAAAGCATTCAAACCAATAGTAGAAGCCTTGACTGTTTCAAGCCCTTTTTTGTAAAACAGTCCCACACTTAAAGCATTGCCAGCCATACGGGTTTGGGAAAATAAGAATCGTAGACCGCCCCGTACCAGTGGTCCGTAGGTAGAACCTCTAAAATCAATTGAATTGAAAACCTGGAAATAACTGAAACCTGTACCAAAGTATCCACCAAATTTTTTGAGGTTGCTGCGGGTAGACTTGCATCCAATATTATAATCCAGAGCAGATGCTAGCTCATAAGCAAAACTTATTCTGGTATCGTTACCATACAGGCTGGTTTCTACACCTATGCCTGTGCCCAAAGGCAAGCCAATACTCAGCGAAGAATTGTCCCTTTCCAGTAAGTTGTAACGTGGAAAGTAGGTGAATATAGTGTAGGTGCCATTGAAGCTGTAGGAAGAGGAAGGCGTTTTAACCTCACCAAACACCGTATGCAAACTGATACCTGTACTATGCATTAACTTTTGAGAAAAGGTGGCACTACAGAATAGTAAGAATGTAGCTAACAGAAAAGGGATTTTATCTGACATTGGAATTAGTCGTATTGTGGAAGTGAATGTAAGGGGAAATCATTCTTTCTCAAACCGATACATAATATCTGTTCGCAATACATACTTTGTTCCCTTAATTACTGAACGGCCTTCATGCAGCAAATCATGTTTAAAAATGAGTGCCATTCCTTTCTTTGGCTGTATTACCATGTCTTCAAACCAGGTATCACCACCTAAGAAATCATCGTTTAAATAAATCATGAATGTGTATAGGCTGCTTTCAGTTTCGTTGCGTTCGTAGGAGCCATCAATATGCTTTTTGAACTGCTCCCCAACCGTGTATTTATAAAAGCGCCACATTTCATTTAAACCAATAGCCCGCATATAACCAAACTGTTGTATACAGTAGGGGTGCACTCGCTGCCAGATGCTTTCAGCTAGTGCTTCATCGGTAAACATGACCCGTTGGTTGTTCCGCACATTGGTCATTGTTACCTGTCTGCCCATAGAATTGATCTTTGCGCCTTTATAGCCTCTCGTTTCACTCCAGGCAATGTGGCTGTCGCACTCTTCTGCCGTAAAGAAATTGTCTATTGTGAAGATGGTAGAGGGTTTATGGACTGTGAATATGGTACGACAAAGGCAAATCTCTTACAACTTAAATTGAGTACGTTAAATTGTTATAAAAATAGCTATAAACTAAATTCAAATACTATAAATCGATATGAAAAACATTTAGACGGTTGATAGTATGTGTTGACAAATTTTAATCCGTTTAGTTTTGCAAGCTT
>CAXTDG010000061.1:0-6682 GCA_964242675.1 uncultured Chitinophagaceae bacterium | reverse complement strand
AGACAGGATTTTACCTTTCTCATTTAAATATTTTGAAACTTGATTGAAAAAAAGAGATTTCATTGAATTAGAGGGATCCCAAAACATTTTTTCAATTTCATCATTTGCATCATGAGTATTGTATGGAGGATTACATACTATTAAGTCGTATTTATCATTCACACACTCAAAAACATCACTTCTTTTGACAAGTAGATTATTAATATTATTAAGCTTACAATTATCTAGAGTATTTTCAACAGCTAATCGATTTATATCAACTGCTAACCCAGACTTAAATTTTTTTGATAGAAAAACACTAATTGCACCACAACCACAACCAACTTCTAAAAAGCTATTCCCGCTTTCTTTTTGTACAATATCTATCATTAATTCGGTATCAATGCCGGTTTTATATACTCCTGTATTAATATGAAACGGAAGACCTTTTATATTAACAGGATAGCTTTCAGAATATTTTCTCTCAAATAGCCTTTTTTCTTGCTTGTCAATAGAAGTGAACAAACTTTGTCCACCTAATTTATGAAAGTCCTTATGGACCTTATAATGAGATTTTGAAATAATCTGATTCATAGTTTATGGTATTATATGTCCAAGTGAATCCCTCTTTTCCTCTAAATACTTTTTTATTTCCGGTGTATCTGCACGAATTAGTGGTTCTCGATTTTTGATTTTAATTCCATGTCTCTCTAAGCCTTCAACTTTACCTGGATTATTTGTAAGGAGGATTATAGGCTTATCAAAAACAACTTCTTTTAAAACAGCTGCTGCTGCTTCATAATTTCTCTGGTCAACATTTATATTGAGACATTCATAAGCTTGTTGTGTATTAAAATCGTGTATCTGCTGTAGTTCAATAGCCTTGAATTTTGCTTTAAGACCAGCACCCCTTCCCTCCTCATAAAAGTATAGTACATATCCTCCATTTTCTGCAATCATTTGCATAGCTGTTTGTAGCTGAAGAGAACAATCACAATTAGTTGTCCAAAATGATTCACTAAATAAGCATGAGCTTTGAACTCTCACTAAAATATTTTCCTTATCACTTAAATCCCTTTTTAGTAGTACTCCTTCTTTTATCAAACCATGCTGTGACGAAACCTCTATATGAGTTATATCGAATCTACCATACTTAGTTAATAGCAAAATTTCAGGTCCAAAAATTACATTCATTTTTAGAATTTTTTTGGGTTTGAATAGTCCTTTTTTAATATGTTATCAACATAAGATTTAGGCCATTTAATTCCTAACTCTTCATATTGTTCAATAATTGATGTAGGATAATCATTAATACCTTCATACCTCGCTGTTATAGAAAATAGAGACAGGCTTACATGTAGTTTTTCTAAAGGATAGCTATTCTTATTAGCTTTTAAATACGTCTCTAGTTTTAAAAGAAGTTTTTTGGGATTTTCTTGGTTTAAATATAATGCATCACATAGACCAAGAGCAGCCCATAAATAGCAATCGGTATGTCCCATACCTGCAGCTAATGATTGTGATTTTTTATAATAGGTTATAGCTTTTTGAAAATCTAAACCATGTCTATATGATTCAGCTATTGCTAGCAACGAAAGAGGTTCACCTTTTTTAAAACCTCTTTTTTCTGTCATTTCAGCAGCTTTAGAGGCTAAGTCGAGAGCAGCTACCCATTCACCATTAAGTGATAAAGACCTAGAAAGCTTTCTATAACAGCTTTCTAGTATTGGATTGTCTGGAATTTTATCTTCTATAATTAATCTTAATTCTTCTCCAATTCTTATGGCATTTTCATAATAGCCTTGATCTCTGTAAATAATATTTTCAATAAACTTCCCTTTGCAATACCTGACCCAATCTTGTTTTTCAAAGCTAATAGAAGATAACCTGTTTGCTAATGCTTTAGCTTCTGGATACTTATTTTGGCGTAAATAAATTTCGCCTCTTAATAGTGTTGCGTCCATTGCTATAGTGTAAGATTTTTCTAAGATAATTTTAAAACTATCTAACTCTTTTAGTTTCTGTAAAGCTTGTAAATAACTTCCAGTATCATAGTCATCTTTAGCTGATTTAAGAAGATTGTTCGCTTGCGATAGTTCAAAATCTTCCAATGTTTCATTGTAAGTTTCAGAGGATTCATGGAGCCCAATCGAAGTTTGAACAATTGGAATTTCAAGTTCATTTGCTATAGTTTCAGCACAACTTGTCCAAGTAAGTCTTCGTGAACTTAAAAAAGATCTTAATGAGAGAGCATTTGAAACAGCTCTAGTGATATTAGTTCCAATCTGAAAAATACAATCAATTACGTTTTTTATATCTTCTTCATTAGGTGAACCATCTGGAGTACCTTTAATATCTACATAATGAATACAACCCATAACCGCTCCACCTAACTCTTCCAATAGATGATACACGCCAGAATTTTTTGGTATAATTACTGGTATTCCAGCACTTATCGCCTCCCATGCAGTCAGCCCAAATCCTTCATGCCAAGATAGCATTAAACAAACGTTACTATCAGTAAGTAATTCTTTAATTTTTTCTTGATCATCGATAAAAGGCAATACTTTAATATTAACAACTCTCTCAGCCTCTTTATGGGCCATGCTTCTCAAATTATCCGCTTGTTCTTCGGGTACACCTATAACTGTCAAATCGCTCTCACTGAGAGCTTTAATATAACTGTTGAAACCTAGTTTTACGGTTCTTGCAAAAGCTACTATACCTAGTGGTCCGCCTTTTGTCAAAGATTCGCTAATGTCATATCTCCCAAATGAAATAATACTAATCCGTTCTTTTTTTCTTACATCGGGAACAATTTCTGAAAGGCCTGGAACTATCATCCTGCAACCTTTTGAGTTACCAACTATTTCATATAATTTATCGTATAACAATGGGCCAACAGCAAACCTTTTATCAGCAGCTCTAAAGATCGTTTTCTGTAAATCTTCTTTTCGTAAATTTTCTTTAGAATCTTTTGGATGTTTTACATAAGCGTAACTACCATAACTCATGTGCATAATAACACCAAACTTTCCCTCACTGATGTTTTTGCATTGAAGAGCTAATTCTCCAGTCTTAATGTCATGTCCAATCCACCATAATACTTCTATTTTGTGAGTGTCACGTAACAAGGAAACAATTTGCTGGGCCCATTCAGGTCGAACTTCACTTTCACTTATACCGAGTTGAACAAGTTTTAAACCAAAAGCTTCCGCATCTGCAATATCATTTTTTGATGCAGTCATGCATACACAATAAATTGAAACGTTGCTGACCACAGATGGTAAGGCTTTGCAAAGTCTCGTAGAGAAGGCATTCAATCCTCCATGTTTACTTCCCCACGTAGTTGCTAAAATGACAATTGCTTTTGTTTTCATCAAAAACAATTTTACGATGTATTAAGCTGATTTTAATCTAAAGATTCTTAACATAGTATATACTGCTTTTTCCACCATAAGCTGACGGTTATTCACATGATATTCTATTAATTTATATTAACTTATCCCCAATTTGTAATTAATTAGCGTTATTACTAGTCTTTTGCCTATTTATATTTTATCCTCCATTTCCTTAATCTTCTTTACCTGGTTTAAAGCATTCGTCACTAAATCATACACAATGTTAATGAGGGTGTTCGTTTGGCATGTTGGTAAATATAATTAGCGGCATCGATTTCTTTCATGGTTCTTAGGGTAACATACTGCTGGAGTTAATATTAAGCTGGTGTCAATCTTTCAAAGATGTTCTTAAATACTTTTTCTCCAAACTCATTCAGTACCAGCCGCATTACATCATCCGGTAAAGTTGCTTTTACCAAGCTATCACTGGCTATAAAAATGATTACTTGATTTTGATCTGGATAAAACTTCTTTAATAAACGGATAATGTCTTCTTTAAACTTGTTGATGTCTGCAACCTTCCCTGCATACTTATCATAGAATGGCTGCAAAAAAGTTTCTGAGCGTTCGAACCCAATGGCATTGAATTGCCGTTCGAAAAATCTATCTAGTGGTAATGTAAACGTTCGGATTCCAATGGGGAAAGAAGTGCCTCAGGTTCTTACGTTGAACAAGTTTACATCTGCTATGGCTTTTACAGCTGCTCCTACGCCAAATGCTTTGATATAATCTTCTTTAATGTTTGTGTTATTGCCTGCAATCTGCAAAACATTATCTTTTAAGAGGTAAAAAGTTAGTACGCCTATCACTCCATAAATAAGACTGTAAAAGATAACAGGCCAGCTTCGGCCAATCAGAAAAAAGAGGGTATGGAACTTATCACTAATGTAGGTGCTATAATATGCTATACAGGTGGCAGTTACAAACGTAATGGCAGGCAAAACAATAGTTTGCATGTCTTGAGGGTTAGATGTTTTAGGGTTGAGCTAAGTAAGAGTAGGTAGCAATAGTTATAAAAAACTACAGGCTTTCATTATTTGAAAGCCCGTAGTAAATCGTATTCCTGTTGTTGGTTTAACTGGTAACCAAGTTCTGTTTGGCGTACCACTTTAATTTTTAAAAGCCGCTCTAGCACTTCTGTTATAATGCTTCTGCCGGTGCGGGTTCTAAAAGCTATTTCGTCTACGTTCAGCGGTTTGGTGTTGCTTTTTAGCACATTCATCACCGCTTCGCTTGTGTTAGCTGACCCCATGATGTTTTGTTTTGTGTTGGTATGGCAATTTTAATGCAATACTTCAAATATACATTTCTGTAAGCGGAAGCACCAAATGCAATTTGCTTTTAACCAAGTCATATCATGTTACAGACTCGCCACATCTTCCGCTTCTTTTATCCTTTTCACCTGGTCCAAAGCATCAGTAACCACATCACACATCACGGTAATCAAACTACCCGGCGTAGCATTTTTGTAAGCGTAATCAATGGCTTCGCTTTCCTTCAAAATTACTTTCACAGGTATATCACGGGTTTTGGTTTCGTCAATGCCATCACTCAGCAATTTTACAATCTCTTCCGGTGTGCGGCCACGCAAGTGTTTATCACTGCGGATGATGATTTCATCGAAGCAGCGGCCACTGATGCGGCCAAGTTCTTTAATGTCTTCATCCCGGCGGTCGCCGGTACCACTAATGAGTCCCACTTTGTGGGTGGCATCAGTTTTATTTACAAAATCGCAGAGCAGATTGAGGCCGGCAGGGTTGTGGGCAAAGTCCAGCAGAAACGTGCAGTTTTTCATCTTAAACATGTTCATGCGGCCCGGCGTAGTAGCGGGGGAGGGAATGAAGTTTTGCAGTGCTATTTTGATGTCTTCGATCTTAATATTTCGATACAGGTAAGAGGCCAACACAGCAGGCAGGCAGTTCATAATATTGTGCGTAGCCTTACCACCAAACGTTATGGGTATCTCCGTCACTTTCTCCACCCGTATTTTCCAGGTGCCCTTCATAATGGTGATGTAGCCATTTTCGTAAACGGCTGCATAACCACCATTGGCACAATGCCGCTTAATGCGGGGATTGTTTTCATCCATGCTAAAGAAGGCTACTTTGCAGGTAAGGCCTTCCCGCATTTTGTACACCAGGTCATCGTCCGCATTTAGGATGGCAAAGCCGTGGTCGAAAACCGTTTCGGGTACCACCGCTTTTACACGGGCCATTTGCTCCATGTTTTCAATGCCGCCCAGGCCAATATGGTCGGCGCTAATGTTGGTTACAATAGCCACATCGCAATGCTGAAAAGCAAGCCCCCGGCGCAGAATGCCACCACGGGCACATTCCAGCACAGCAAAATCAACCGTAGGATCACGTAGCACAAACTGTGTACTATCTGGCCCGGTACAATCCCCTCTTACCATTTGCTGATTTTGGATGTACACACCATCGCTGGTGGTATAGCCCACTTTGTAGCCAGCCGTCTTTGCAATATGAGCCGTCAGGCGGGTAGTAGTGGTTTTGCCGTTGGTACCGGTGATAGCAATGATGGGGATACGGCCAATATGCCCTTTGGGGAAAAGCATTTCAATTACTGGTTCGGCCACATTTCGGGCGATGCCTTCACTCGGCTCAATGTGCATGCGGAAACCCGGAGCAGCATTTACTTCCAGTATGGCACCACCACTTTGGTGAACCGGCGTTTTCAGGTCTTTCGCCATAATGTCGATGCCGCAAATGTCCAGACCAATGATCTTGGCTATGCGTTCGAACATAATAATATTACTGGGGTGTACTTCATCGGTTACATCGGTGCTGGTACCGCCAGTACTTAAGTTGGCAGTTGGTTTCAGCAGCACCAGTTCCCCTTTTTCGGGTACCGTTTCCAGCGTATAACCTTTATCGTCCAGCATCTTTTGCAGGAAGCCATCAATCTTGATAGTGGTCAACACTTTCTCATGGCCATACCCTCTACGAGGATCTTTATTCGTCTCGTCAATTAACCATTGGATGTTGTTTTCGCCATCGCCGGTAACGGCTGCAGGCGTACGCAGAGCGGCACAAATAAATTTATAATCTATCACCAAAGCCCGAAAATCAAAACCTTCTAAAAAGCGTTCAATCACACATTTGCGACCGTACTCCTGTGCGGCTATAAAAGCAGTAACAGCCTGCTCCCAGGTAGTAATATTGGTCGTATTTCCTTTACCATGGTTACCATCAATGGGCTTTATCACCAGCGGATAACCCAGGCGGTCTACTGCATCCTTCAGTTCTTCATCGTTACGAATAATAAGCCCTTTAGGAACGGGT
>CAXTDG010000060.1:0-12572 GCA_964242675.1 uncultured Chitinophagaceae bacterium | reverse complement strand
ACCTAATTGAAAGAGTAATAGAGGAGTTCCTTTATTACTCTTTCAATTCTCATTTACTCACAAAATATTTCTTCGTATGTAAAACGTTTTTAGCCCTGTTTACAAACACATTCAGCACATTTTTAGAATTGTTTGTCGGCCCTTTTTTGCAAGACGCTTTTTGATCGTCTTCAATACCCAACCGGGCCATTACATCCGGGTCGGCCAAGGCTACATCAGCAATGCACAGGCCCAGCTTTCTATAGCTTTCAAACTGTTCCTCATCAAAAAACTGGTCGGCTGTGGTCTGGTGCGGAAAGGTCAAGTTCTTTTTGGCGTACTCCAGCACATCTACTGGTTCCGCACCGGTTATAGACGACTTAAGATATAGCAGCATTCCCGATGGTTTGTTTTCGGCATCGCCGGGATAAAAGATGTCTCCTTTTACAAAACTGCTTTTTGAAAACCGATGCTCGTCCCGCTGGGTAATGGCATCTGTATTAATTCTTATTTCTACGCCAAAATCTATCCGGCATCGTCTGATGGCATTGGCCAACCCTTCGCAGCTAAATTGATCGTCCTGCTCTCCATCGCCCAGCAAAATGAAGGAACATTTTCTTCTGATCATTTCATAAAGGCCCATGTTGTCGAAATGCCCACCGTCGGAGAGGCAAACAAAATCATTTCGAGTGTTGGTTTTTCCAATGAGGTTGAAAAAGATATAGCCTAAACCAAATGCAGGGTCAGCTTCTTTCCACCGGCTTTGCCGGGGGTTGCCAATCCACCAGCCCATTTGCACATTAAAAACGGTAAGCAAAAAAGCCGTTGCGGCCGAGGAGTGATAACCCTGGTTGGGATTGACAGCCGCACCGGATATGGCCATAGCTGTACCAATGCTTGGGCCATCGCCATAGGCGTACATTTTGGTTGGCCGCATACCGTAGTCGTACGATTTTGATTTTATATTAGCCGAAGCCCTGGACATACTAAAATCGAATCCACAATACAGGGGCGAAAACAGAAAAGATTCTGCTTTTCTATCCTGTCGGTCCAGGGTAGTTTCCTGCGAGGCATTGAGAGCGGTATTGAGGATAGGGTAAGGGCCATAATAACCCCGTTTGTTTCTCAAGTCATGCAGCTTCACATCGTCCTGCATATCAAAGCCCGTAAACGGATTCACAGATTTGTCCCGATCTACCCTGCGGCGGGTTGCACCCAGGTAAGCCCTTACCAGCCGGTTGCGGTAAAAGTGGTGCATCGAAAACTCGTTGACCCCCGTACGCCGGGCCAGCCGATAAGCCGTGGCCAGCATAATGATGAGCAGCAGCAAGGGCGTTAGAATGGTTTGTACATTATCAGATAAAGGATCAACCGACCAGGGATGAGCAAAGGCCAGGTTATGTTTAATAAATATTTTTTCAAGTAGTGCATTCATTCCTTTTTCCAGCGGAGTCAGCAGGCCTGGTAAAAACACCAATAATCCCAACGCAAACAGGTAAGGGCCCACTTTTGCTAACACATTGATAAGCATAGCTGGCCAGCCTTTTTCTTCTTTACCCGCCGTTTTAGGGCTAAAGCCAGCTTTTACCGTGGCACCTACCAGCGCTACCCAACTACCAAACAAAGTTTTATCAAATTCTATCTGGTCAAAAAGTTGTTTGCCTATTAACGAAGCACCTGCCAGCAGTATATACAGGAAAACGAAACGATGTAGCATAGCGCCCATGCGGCCCCACCACTCCCGCCGTTCGTCCGGAAAATACTTGCCCAGCAGCGCCATTCGGGTTATTACTACTACCCCAAAAAATTCCATCACCAGTGGCAGCCCTATTACAAACAAGAGGCAGTTATAAATGTCGCCTTTAGTATTCCACCAGTCATCCCGGTTAGAAAATCCTTTTATTACTTCAAAAAATTTCCATACCAATCCAAAAAGCAGCAGGCCTACAAAAGAAGCCAGGATTGCGGTATACAGAATATCAAACCAGGCTTTGGCTACGCTTTTACCTGCTCCTACCAGGCATTTATCGTAGCGGCCCCATACGGCTATGATAAACAAAGCCCCGGCGCATACGTAAGCTGCAGGCTGAAGCACCCTTAATTTTTGATAGAAGGAAGCTGTTTCTGATGGCAGGTCGCTACGGGCATATAGCCAAGCACTTACTACATATGCGCCTGCAAAAAGAACTGCTATGATAGCTATGCTGAGCCATGCTTTTTTCTCCTTATTGAAAGCGGCCGGTGGAAATTTTTCCCGGTGGTAGGATTGCATACCAATGCCAGCCAGCCAGGCTACGGGCACTATTATGAGCAAGCTCCAGCCCAACACATGAAGCGTCGATATTTCAGCGGTCCACATATCGTTGCTACCCCAAGTGGCGTACAACACATTGATGGTAAGCAGCAATGCTAAAAACAGCAGCAGGATAATGAATTGGTTGAGCAAAGTGTTGCGTAGCCAGGTGGCACCTACCGTCCAGGCATCGGCAGACATGATGCTGGCATTGGGCGCAAAATAATTGCTGAACATGCGTAGCCAGCGGATGGGTAGCACTTCTTCACCAAACGGATCGGGAGACCTATCAGGATTTAGCCGGTCGCTTACCTTGGTTACTGAACCATCTCTTTTTATCCAGGCCGCTAACCAGCTACCAATATAACCACCACCAGAAACCGTTGATAAATAATCAAACTTGCTAATGATTCCCCTTTTAGCCATACCCTGCAAAATGCCCAGGTTTAGCGTAGCCGACCGAATGCCGCCACCCGAAAAAGCCATTGCAAAAAGATTCATTTGAGAAGCCCTAATAAAGGGGTCAGGCGATTGGGGCGGCGGTTCTGCGGTTCCATTCATTCCTGCTCCGCTTGCCAGGCACTGCTCCTGTCGGCGGTCTTTGCGGCTTTCTTCTATTTCATTTAGCTCCTGGTGAAAAATAAGTTCGAACGATAGCGGAACATCTTTTTGCTTCAACACTTCCAGCAGATGGGTTTCGTCCTGTAGTAGTTTGGGGGCTTTTGCTTCAATCACTTCAAAATAGCTTTCTACCGTTTTTCGTTCGCCTATGGTTAGCAGGTCTTCCTGCACATCCAGGTCCATTTTCCAGCTTTGCAAAATCCGTTGTTTATGTGCACTCAATACGCCGCCACCTACAGCCAGCACCACTTGCAGCGGTAGGTATTGCAGTTTTTCTGCCAGTGGCAAACACTCCTTGCAACTATCGTTGTACAGCAGTTCAACAATGGCCTGCCGCCAGCTATACGGTGTTGGGAAACTGCCGCAACGCCTAACCCGCTCAAATAAAAATACACGGTGGCAATACACCCATTCTGCCACGGCAATACAGCGATTAGTTGCATATTCTACTGCCCTCGATTCATGTGGTGCTTTTAAGCTTACCCATACCAGGTCAATTGCTTTTTGCCGAAAGCTTACTAGGTTGGAAGGACAGGAATCGATATAAAGCGGAAAGCTCTTTTCAAAATCGGTACAGAATACATTTTCAATGTCCGGCTTGGTACGCATCGCTTTAGTAGCCAGCAATCCTTTCCGTTCCGCCTCATCCACAATTACCTTTTTCTGCTCTGCCTCTGCCAGCTTCAATGATCCATTGAGCACCGTATCCTGAATGAGGGTAATGAACGATACGGCCCGGGCGGCTAAATCTGTGACAACATTCATAAAACAAGCATTTACTTATTTCCTAAAAATACAACAAGCTACAGGTGAATGCAAGCGGTAGTATACTATAGGCCCATGTGTTTTCACTAGTAAAAAATGATGATAACACGGATTGCAATTGCCCACTTCTGCCAATGGCTGCACCCGCTATCTTCGTCCTTTACTTGCCAAACCATGCTACTAACAGATATACAAACCATTTGCGTGTGCGGTGCCGGCACTATGGGTAGTGGCATTGCCCAGGTGTGTGCACAGGCAGGCTATGAAGTGGTGCTGTACGACATTAGCGAAGCGGTGCTGCAACAAGGCCGTAGCGGCATTAGCCAAAGCCTGCAGACGCTGGCGGCAAAAGGAAAGCTGGGAGCCGATTCGCCGGAAGAAATATTGCAACGCATCTTCTTCACCCAACAATTAGTCGATACAAAAGCGCAGATGGTAATAGAAGCCATTGCGGAAAACATAGCTATTAAAACAGGCCTGTACCAGCAACTGACCGAAGTGAATGATGCGGCTACCATTTTTGCCAGCAATACTTCTTCGCTTTCTATTTCCACTTTGCAGCAAGCGATTCTACATCCGCAACGGGTGGCCGGTATGCACTTCTTCAACCCCGCCCAATTAATGAAATTGGTGGAAGTGGTGAAAGGCAACCAAACCAGCGATGCTACGATGAGTACTTTGTTTGCCTTAGCCGAAAAATTGGGCAAAACACCTGTGGCCTGTACCGATTCGCCCGGCTTTATTGTGAACCGGGTAGCCCGACCTTATTACCTAGAAGCCATGCGATTGGTAAGCCAGGGCATTGCTACTATTGAAGAAGTTGATACCATTATGGAAGCCACCGGTTTTAAAATGGGGCCTTTTAAATTGATGGACCTGATTGGGCTGGATGTAAACTATGCCGTCAGCGAAATTGTGTACAATGCACTGGGCCAGCCGGAACGATTGCAGCCTTCGCCACTACAGAAAGAAAAAATGGATGACGGCAAGTTGGGCAAAAAGAGCGGCGAAGGGTTTTATAGGTATAAATAGTTACCGATAAGTATATTTTGATACATCTTCAATGCAAGCACAAAATAAAAACGATAAGACATCAGGCGCTGTTTGGATACAGGGCGACAAAGTATTCTGGGACTATGATGATAAAAATGTTCTCCAATTTGATATTAACGACATTGTAGTAATTGGAGAATATACAACTACAGATGGTCCTTGGCTTGACGATTGGTTTTTGATTTTTATAACTAAAAAGGACCAATCGCTGAGTATTCCTTTCTATGCTAATAATATTGATGAACTACTTCAATATTTGACTAAGAAATTTCATGACGATTTTACAAAAGCTTGTTTGGCAAACTCATCAGAATGGAACTCAATCGTTCTGTATCCTAAACATTTAAAAGGCAAAGCACTTTTCACTTTGGCACTATCGGATACTTACAAAGTACCAAAAACATTTCTTGAAAAAGTTACAGCATCTGTTGGCTTTGGAAACTTTAATACGACTCGAAATGTTACTTTGACAGATGAAGTAAGAGGTGAGTTGGCCAATGTCAGCCAGTAAAATGGCATTGATATTAGTCGGCGAATACTTTGCGAAGGCTTCATTGTCGCATAACCGCCCAATGCCAATACTTCAATCGATAGTTTAGCTTTTGCTTTTAGTCTTTACTTTTAAGTTCCTTTCTTATACCTACTAACTGCCTTCTTAACTACTGTACTTTTACCCGGTGACTTCTCTCTTTGCCTGGCGGTATTTTCGGGCTAAAAAAAGTACCAACGTCATCAACATCATTGCCTGGATTAGCGTAGTGGCTATTGCTGTGGTTACGGCGGCACTGATTGTGGTGCTAAGTGTTTTTAATGGTTTTGAAGGATTAGTAAAAAACCTGTATGGTGATTTCTACAGCAACCTGAAAGTGCTGCCCGTTAGCGGCAAAACCTTTTACTTGTCGAAATCCCAACTACAAAAAATACAGCAGGTGCCGGGCATCCGTTTTATAGAGCCGGTGGTAGAAGAAAAAGCTATTTTAATAAATGGCGAATACAAAGCCACGGTATCGCTCAAAGGGGTAAACCGTACCTACGAAAATGCGTCGGGTATGCCCCGCCACATCATCCGAGGCCACTTTGAAGTAGGCAATGAAGAAAAACCTGCCCTAATAGTAGGGGCCGGTATTGAAAATGCGTTGGGCATACTGACCGACCGCAGCACAGAAGCCATCACTATTTACGTTCCTAACCGAAAGGCTACCGTTCATACCGATCCACTGGAGGCTCTGCAAAGCCGCAACGCTGGTGCTTCCGGCTCGTTTGTACTGCAACAGGAGTTTGACAATACCTACGCTTTTACCAACCTCGATTTTATGCGAAGCCTGTTGCAGCTTACATCCAATCAATACAGCGCTATCGAGATTTTTACAACAGATGAAAAGAGCGTTGAGCGTATTCAAAAACAGCTACAGGAAATTGTAGGAAACCAGTACAAAGTATCTGACCGCTACCAGCTTAACCAAAGCCTGTATGCCGCTATGCAGATAGAAAAAGTGGTGATTTATGGCGTCGCTTTTTTGATATTATTAGTGTCTGCTTTCAACATTATTGGTAGCCTGAGTATGCTAGTACTAGAGAAACAAAAAGACATGGCCGTATTGAAAGCCATGGGAGCAGCTAATAGTTTATTGCAAAACATTTTTCTAAAAGAAGGTTTACTGCTCGCATTTCTAGGAGGAGTTTCAGGTATTGTATTAGCCATTATTATTTGCCTGTTGCAGACTAAATACCACTTTGTAAAACTGGGTGGGCAAAGCTTTATCATTGATTACTACCCGGTGAAAATGCAGGCCAGCGATTTCGGACTGATTGCTGCTATTATTTTAGTGATTGGTTTCCTGGCAGCGTGGTTGCCAGCCCGAAAGGCGATAGCCAGGTTTGAATCGTTGAAAAGTTAGTCCTTCTTAGAAAAGCTATTTTTTACCATAACCAACCACCGAAACGCCCATTTCCACTCAACTTCAGCATTTTCTATACCCGCCTGTTGTAGCAAATTAATCCAGTCTTTTCGCTTAAAACCACGGGCCACACTTAGCGGAGCATCGTTCTTTACTAGGTACGATTTGGAAAAAAGTTTTGTGATTAATTGAATGGATGAGTACGCCAGCGGATGCCGGTGCAAATCATTTATGAAAAAACCAACGGTGCTGTTTGCTTGCATCCATTGTAGTTGCACTACTAATTGCTCATCGGTAAAGTGGTGGCAAAATAAACTACTGAAAATAATGTCGGGTAGTTGAGCAAATGGGGCTTGTTGATAATCGCTAACAATCCAGTTGGCAGTGTTTTGTAAATCTTTTTTTTCTTTTGCTACTTCAATACAGGCAGCTTTAATATCGATGCCTGTAAACTGGGCTGCTATTCCCTTTTTTGTACACCAGCGCTGCAAGGCAACTAAATTATCTCCACCGCCGCAGCCTATTTCGCAGATGTGAATTTGCTTTCGATTTCCAATTAGTTTTTTCAGCCCGGCAATGGTTATGGCGTGGCCGCCCAACCGGGTATTAATTACATCCAGTTCCAGCATGTTTTGCCTGATGTCGGCAAACGGAATATCATCCCGATCCAGCAACTCCAGGCGGTATGACCGGTGCTGCAGGTTCATGATCCGATGGTAGCAATAAAGGTTTCCATTGTAAGGCCGGGGCCAAAAGCAGCCCCGAAAATATTGGCCGACTGTACGCCTTTACGGGCTGCATTTTCCATCATGCTTTTAAGCACAAACAAGATGGTAGCCGAACTCATATTGCCATAATTGGCCAACGTTTTCCGGCTATAGCATAGGTCGTCCGGCACCAGTTCCAATTGCTTCTGAATATTGTCCAGAATCTTTCGTCCGCCGGGGTGGAAGCACCAGTAGTCAACATCTTCTTTTTCCAGGCCACCGCTGGCAAGTGCCTCATTTACCAGACCTTCAATATCTTCCTCAATCAGCTGCGGTATATAAGCCGAAAGCGTCATCAAAAAGCCCTTGGTGCTTATTTGCCACGCCATGTGCTCTTTGCCTTTCAGGGCCACCTTACTATAAAAACTTTTGAGCGAAATGGCGTTAGAAGCAACCAATTGATTAGACACCAACACTGCCGCCGCACCATCGGCAAATAGCAATCCGCCAGCGGCATTGTCCAGCGTGTATTCCTGTTGCAAATGAATGGTGCAAAGTTCGGTGGCTACAATTACTACGTTGCTGTCAGGTGTACTGTCGCAAATCATTTTGGCCAGCTTCAGTGCATGAATGGCGGCATAGCAACCCATAAAATTGACCGAAGTGCGAAAGATGGTTGGTGCTAACTGCATGGCTTCTGCTATCTGCAAATCCAGTCCCGGTGCACTCATGCCGGTACAGCTTACTGTTACCAGGTGGGTAATTTCGCTGGTTGCTATTTTTCCTTCCAAACAGTTATTAATTGCTTCAACCGACAACGGCATAGCTTTTTGCTGGTAAATGTCCATCCGCACGTCTAGGTTTGGAAAATCGCTGCCATCCTGCGGTATAAAATTCCATTCCGCTTGCGGCTGGCTAAAATCGGGCAGTACGGAATAACGGGTTTCAATAGCACTTTGATGATACAAAAAAGCCAGCTTACGCCGTTCTGTTGCATCCAGGTTATACGCCTGTTGCATGAAACCCAGCAACTCTTTTTGCTGGTGAGCGTATGCCGGTACGGCCGTTCCTATAGCAATGATATCAGCCAATGTGTTGTAGCATTAAAAGCGTTATAAAAGCCCCGTTGGTGCAGGTGCTGGCTAGCCAATTCATCTGCATAGTATGTTTAAAATCAGCCTTTGTTTCATCCTTCCATACCTGTAGCATCCACCTGAAAAAAACAATAATAACCGGGATGAAAAATGATTGTAGAACAAGAAAATGAGCCAACTGTTGCTGCTGTTGAAAATAAAGAAACAATAGTCCAAAAGCCGCTGTGTACAGAATGGCACAAAAAACAAACGTCCCTCTTTTTCCTAGTAGCATACTAATCGTGTTCACCCCATCCCGGCGGTCAGCCTCATGTTGGTAAATTTGGGTTACCGGGTAAAAACCACCAATCAGCAGGCTTGCAACTACCATGCCCTGCCATGGTACAGTTGTAGCCCTGTTGGCCGATGCTCCATGATACACCATCCAGAAAGTAAGGGCTCCCTGGTTCACAATCACCGTAAGATATCCAACTATTGCAAAGCGTTTCAACCGGATACCTCGGTAGCTATACAGCCGGGAAAACAGGATATATACCATAAAGGCCAGCGCAAATGGTTTTGAAATCAGTAACGATAAAAGGAAGCCCGCTATATCCATTACTACCGTTGTCCAAAATAATTGCCGGGTTGGTTGCATGGGGTTTGCTAGTCCGCCCACAGGCGTTTCGTCTCTATCCATGTAGCTGTTGTAGCCGTTGCTGCTAGGGTATAGCAACAGGTGTAGCAGTAGAAAAATGGCTAGTGCTCTTAGCCAGTTTATTTCAGGCACCACACTTAATGCAAACCAATACACCGGCATTAGGAAATAAGAAAAAGGGAACCGCAGAAGCTGCAGGGTAGATTTATGAATCATAGAAAAGTCCGAAAGTCGGGAAGACCGAAAGTCCGAAAGATAATTGACCGGCATCCATAATACTTCCGGCCTTCCTGATTTTCGAACTTCTGTTCGTCCCGACTTCTTTTTATTTTTGAGTTATGACAAGCCATTATTAGCCCGGTGATAACCGAAAGCGAGTACACACAGAAGATGCACACAGCATAATTTGACAATCACACAGCGGTAGTATATTTGGTACATAACAAAAAACAAAAGCAATGGCACATATAGCTGGAGTAAAAACCACAAGAGATACAAAGGGTAATCTTACGAAAGTTGAAATCAATGTAAAAAAATATCCGCAGGCCATAGAAGCACTGAAAGAACTTGGATTGATAGAAAAAAGCCCATTGCAAAAAGAAGTGGAAGAAAACCCGGAAAATTTTCTGACACCAGAAGAATTGCGGCAAGACCTTAAACAACACATCCGGCAGATATGGAAAAAATAGAGCTAACCGGATTTGTTAAACAGAAATTGCGTGACCTATTAGATGTACTGATAGAAGAAGATTATTTCAGTTATATAGAGAATGCCGAGGATTACGTAGATAAGATTGTAGACTTTATCAACACTATACCAAAACAAAAAAGATACCTAACAAAGCGTAAGCAATATGGTCAGTGGTATTGTCGCTACAAGGCAAACCGGCATACCACATGGTTCATTACTTTTGATACAAATGAAGTAATTTGGATAATCAGGAACATCATCAACAACCACACCCCCGATTATCCCGCATTTATAAAGGATATGAATTAGATGGCTTTACGAAAAATTTGATTTTTACAAGACCTTCCTTACTAATAATTTTCTCCCCTACCGCCAATTTCCAACCTTGCTTTACTACTACCTACTGGCAGAACCAGATTTTTGCTACGCCACTTTGTTTTCCCAAAAGGTATTTAGGAATATAAACTGTACAATCTTTTTAGTAGCATTATTCCCTTACGTAAAACGCTTTGCTAATTTGTCCCTTGTTGGCATCTAAGAGTAGATTAACTGAACGGAAATGAGATAGCGTCGAGACGTTTTTTAAAGAAAGGATTTATATTAAAGATTTTGTTGCAGCTAAAAACGGGCAATCACCCCATCCTAAAACTGCTGATTTTTGCCCTGTTTTAAGCTGCTCTTTTCCCCATCTGACCCTATGATTGCTTTTTACCCCAAAATTGTGCAAAACATAGCTTTTTAGGGCCCTTTACGTGGCTGTCGAACCGCTTGATTTTCTTATATTTGCCTACTCCCCGGCAAGGTTCACATTACGAAAAAGCGGTCTTGCTTTTTCTATTCTGAAAAACCCCTTAAAAGATGAACGCTATGCCGGTATTTTCTGAACAAACAGACACCCCGGTTACAACTACCGGAACTAAGATCAAAATATGAGCGAAGTAGCACAAACTTTACAGGTAACGCCACAGCAAAACGGCTATGGTGCTGATAGTATACAAGTACTGGAAGGATTGGAAGCCGTACGTAAGCGGCCTGCCATGTACATTGGCGATATTGGTGTAAAAGGGTTGCACCACCTGGTATACGAAGTGGTAGACAATTCCATTGATGAAGCCTTGGCTGGCTATTGCAAAACCATACAGGTCACCATTAACGAAGACAATAGCATCACCGTGCAGGATGATGGCCGTGGTATCCCCACTGGTATGCACACCAAGGAAAACCGTAGCGCCCTGGAAGTGGTAATGACGGTGCTACATGCCGGTGGTAAGTTCGATAAAGGCAGTTACAAAGTATCCGGTGGTTTGCACGGGGTAGGTGTAAGCTGCGTAAATGCCTTAAGTACAACCCTGCACGTAACCGTTGAGCGGGAAGGCAAAGTGTTTGAACAAACCTATCACGAAGGCAAACCCGAATACCCGGTTCGCCAGATTGGTGAAAGTGATAAAACCGGTACCCGGGTACAATTCTGGCCCGATGGGTCCATTTTTCAACATCTGGTTTACAACAAAGAAATTTTGGAGGGCCGCCTGCGGGAATTGTCATTCCTAAACCGTGGCATTCGCATTACCCTTACTGATGTTCGGGAAAAAACGGATGATGGTCAGGATTATACCAAAGAATTTTATAGCGAAGGCGGTATCGTTGAGTTTGTACAAATGCTGGACACTGCTGCCAACCGTACTTCTCTACTGCCAACCGTAGTGTACTGCGAGGCACGGGACGAGAAAAGCAACGTAATGGTAGAAGTAGCCATGAACTACAACCATGGCTATAGCGAACACATTTTCAGCTATGTAAATAATATCAATACCATCGAGGGCGGTACCCACGTAGCAGGTTTTCGCCGCAGCATTACCCGTGTTTTCAAAAGCTATGGCGAAAAACAGGGCATGTTTGAAAAAGCTAAAGTGGAGATTGAAGGCGATGACTTCCGGGAAGGGTTGAGTGCTGTTATTAGCGTAAAAGTGCCGGAACCACAGTTTGAGGGTCAGACCAAAACCAAGCTGGGCAATAGTGAAGTATCGGGCGTGGTAGATAGCACCTTAAGCCGTACACTGGAAATTTACCTGGAAGAAAATCCGAGGGAAGCGAAAATCATTATTCAAAAAGTGATTTTGGCCGCCCAGGCACGTGCTGCTGCTAAGAAGGCGCGTGAAATGGTACAATGCAAAAGCGTACTGAGCGGCGGTGGCCTACCCGGTAAACTGGCTGATTGCAGCGAAAAAGATCCGGTAAAATGTGAGTTGTTTTTAGTTGAAGGAGACTCGGCTGGTGGAACTGCTAAACAAGGTCGGGACCGTAGCTACCAGGCTATTCTGCCACTTCGGGGTAAAATCCTGAACGTGGAGAAAGCCATGGAGCATAAGATTTATGACAATGAGGAAATTAGGAACATGTTTACGGCACTTGGTGTGAAAGTCGGGACGCTGGAAGACCCTAAAGCATTGGACCTGAGTCGCCTTCGTTACCACAAACTGGTAATTATGACCGATGCCGACGTGGATGGAAGCCACATTGCAACCCTGATTCTGACATTCATTTTCCGATATATGAAAGAAATGGTGGAACAAGGCTATGTGTACATTGCCCAACCGCCGCTGTATCTGGTAAAGAAAGGAAAAGAACAGGCTTACGCCTGGAACGAAGAACAACGCAAGGGCCTTACAGAAAAATTTGCCAATGGCCGGGAAGAAAGTGTAAGCGTACAGCGCTACAAAGGTTTAGGAGAAATGAATGCCTCGCAACCGTGGGATACGACCATGAATCCTAACTTCCGTACGCTGCGGCAGATAACTATTGAAAGTGCTGCCGAAGCTGACCGGGTGTTTAGC
>CAXTDG010000059.1:0-12601 GCA_964242675.1 uncultured Chitinophagaceae bacterium | reverse complement strand
ATCCAACAATTACAAACTGCCTGATGCATGACCTAAAAAAACAGCATTGATAATGATGGTTAGCTTTTCAATATTATGGACGAATAATATGGTAAGACGGAAAGGCAAATAGCAGGATTGTTTTATTCGTACAAGGCTTGTACTTTTTTGATTACTTATTTTTTGAGAAAGAAATACTTATAATTCTTATGTCAACGGAATCAAAAAAGACTTCCTGATTTTTGTAGATTCTGTCAACCCATTCAAAACTACAAAAAGGCCTGTGCTTATGAAGCACAGGCCTTTTTGTAACGACAGCATTATTGAATATCTACTGTTTCGAAAATACAAGGGTTGAAACGGAACCATCGTTAATAGCTATCAGGTAATAGCCTTTTGGCAGTTGGTTAATGTCTAAGTTGGTTTGGGTAGTGCCGGTTGCCAAAGTCATAGTCGTAATCAGTTTGCCATCCAGCGTATAAAGCTGTAGCGTAGTCGGTTTGGTAATCATACCATGCATCACGTTAACGTTGCTGGTAGCTGGGTTTGGATAAAGGGAAAAGGAATGAATCAGGGCTGTATTGATGGTTACGATTTTACTATACCGGCTGGTACCATCTTTTTCAATGATTTTAAGGCGGTAGTAAGAAAGCCCGGCTAATGGAGATTGATCTGCAAAAGCATAATCCATTCTGCTGGTTCCGTTCTTCGCATCTACAGTGCCAATGCTGGTAAACGCAATGCCATTACTACTTCTTTCAATTGAGAAATTTCTGATGTTGATTTCATTTGTAGTGCTCCACAGCAGGTCTGTCTTTTTACCATTATAAGAACCGCTGAATGAAAGCAGGGTGAGAGGTAAGCCCATGCTGGCATTAGCCACAATAAAAGGCGAGAAAGAAGTGAAACCAAATGCTTTTGCATAATAAGGGCTTGCTATAGTACCTGCACCTGAGAATACAGCACTCGTTAAATCCCAGGCCGTGCCGCCCCAATGCCCAACCACCATAGGATTGTTGACACTAAAACCAGAAGCCTGATCAGCAGGTAGCCAACCTAAAGCAATAGCCAGGTTTACTACGTTGGAAGTTGTGGGTGTAATATTGAACTGTTTGTTTACTACATAGTTTGAATTAGGCACAGGATTGTCGAATGTGTTTTTTACGCCTACGGCTATAATGTCGGCTGTGCCGCTGTTGGTAAGCTTTACCGGGCTGTAAGTGTTATTGGTTCCTATTGGATAAGTAATTTCTGTGTTCCCTATCTTATTTTTCAGTACACCATTGCCAGTCATGTTGTAGAAATATTGTCCGCTTACTGCATTGTAAAATACCATGTTAGTAACGGCAGACGAAGTGTTGATGGTTCTGGCACCAGCATCTACCACGCCATTGTTTCCAACATTTGCATTCATAGTGCCTGCAGGTACGGTTGTAGCGGTGCTGGCAAAACGCATGGCATTACCAGTAAGCCAGGTGCCGTTTACATTAATGGTGATATTACTGTTGGCTTTGGTAGAGTGGGCTATAATACAAGAGGTACTGGTCGTTCTCATATCCAGCGTACCATTGATGTCGTAGATGTATTTACCAAAATTGGTAATAGTGTTGGTAGTTACGCTGCCCTCTTGCAGTACAGAACTATTACCCATGGTAACGGTACGGCCAGTGTTGATAGTTATAGTAATGCTATCGTCGTCCTGACCAGCAGTGTTTACACCAGAAGTAGAATTAGAATAATTGCCCCGCATGTAACCGCTTAGGTTGAGGTCGGCATCAATTACCACTTCTGTTACTACGGCTATGTTATTTACCGTAAGGTTTACAAAATAGTATTTGCCTGCTCCATTGCCAGTTAAGGTGATGGTGCCATTTGTTAGATAGCCCTCAAAGTTTACCCGTTCAGCCGCCGTGGTAGTACCCAGCGAACCATTGTTGATGATGCTGTTGCTCACCCGCAGGTTGCGATTGCTGCTAAACGATTTCAGCGTAGCACCATTTTCAATCACCAGGTTTTTTACCTGTGTAGTACCCCGTAGCGAAACGGTAAAGCCGCTTTTTATAGTAACCGTATTTACTGAAGAAGATGGTGCAGTAGTGGCAGGCACCCAGGTTGTTCCATTGAAGGTTTCCCATATATCAGCAAGGCCGGTACTTACTACTACCGAATCATAATAACCAGTTTTGATAGCCCGGTAATCACCTGTGATAGCCGGTGCTAATGCAGTGCGGAAGTTCCAAAGTATACCCGTAGTGGTATCAATCGCATTCATGGCATTGATACGCCAGAAGTATTGTGTAAAATTGGTTAAGCCAGTTACTGCGTAAGTAGGTGTTGCAGAGTAAGGAACGTCTGCCAGTTTCACCAGGTTTGTTGAATCTGTACCGAAGTATACGGAATAGCTTGTTGTGTTGCTGCTACCCGTCCAGGAAAGATTCAGGTTGCCGGAATTAATAACTACATCCTGAGCATTATTTGCAGGAATTGGATTGGATGGTACAGCCGGTGGCGTGTACAAAGCAGGCGTGGTAATGGATTTAATGACGCTATAAACAGATTGCTGTGTACTGCCTACTGCTTTAATGCGGTAGTAATATTTGGTATTGGGAATACGATTGCTATCGGTGTAGGTAGTTGCGTTGGCTGCAGGATGGGCAATATCAGTGAAACTGAGGCTATCCAGTGAACGCTCCAATACAAAGTAGAGTTCATTATCGGAGTTATCCGTCCAGGTAGCAGTAATAGTACTGGTAGAAGTAGCCGCATTCGTTGCTGCTGTAAGCGCCAGGTTAGTAGGTACTTCCACAAAGCCCGGTGTTACCACCATCAATTCACCAGTGGCAGGTTTAAATCTCCACAATAAACCAGCACCCGGTGTAGCAGGAATGATGGTAGTAAAGTTGCCGGAAACAGCACCTGTTGGAATGAAGATTTTAAATACATCGCCTGCGGCAAATGAGCCTGTGGTGTCAACCTGTAAAGTGCCGTTGTATGCCAATGTACCCAAAACAGAAATCTTATCGAAAGTATTGGCTGTTTTGTTAATCTGTACGTTTACGGTACTACCAGCTTGCAGGGTTAGTTTGGCTTTCAGGGTAAATGTGCTGATACTGCTGTCTCCCGGTTGCAGCATGCCGTTTTGTACTTCTACATCGCTGGAGATGCTTCCTTTACCAGCCAAAATTCCACCTGTTACAGTCGTTTTTCCCGTGCCGGTATTGCTGCCGTTTATAATGAATGATCCATCAGTAACAGTGGTGGTTCCACTGTAGCTATTGGTTCCGGTGAGGCGCCAGATGCCGCTGCCTTCTTTAATGATAGTCGTTTCTCCATCGGTGTTGGTAGTAGCGCCGTATAACTGGTTATTGATCACCCCATTAAAAGTTTCATCTGTACCAGCTGCCCCTACCGACCAGGTGGTGTAGCCACGGCCAAAAGAAACCGTTTTAGTACCACCGCAGGAAAGCTGTGTACCTGCCGGGCCGGATAAGCCGCCGAGATACACTGTTTCATTGTTATTCCAGTTCACAATTTTGGTATTGCCTGCTGTTATCACCCGGCTACTAGGCAAGCCTGTATGGTTATCAAAAATCAGCAAGCTAGGTTCGCCTGTCCAAACACCATTGGCTACCAATGTTCCGGTGAAGCCACTCCAATCGCCTTGTATTAATTCTCTCAAATACGGGATAGCATAATTGAGCGTACCGTTGCCCAACACTGTCATACCTAAGTTGGCTAGCCGATTCGGTTCAAAGCCACTGGTGGTGCTATCCTGCACATACATAGTGAATGGATAATTTTCATAATCCGTATTGGAACCACCCGTGGTGCGGTAGGTGCCACCCTGCAAACGCAATACGCCCGAACTACCAATTGCTACAGCATTGTTGATGATGTTGGAGTCCAGCACATTACTGTTAACAGGCGTTACTTCCAGTATTCCACCCTTAATTACCGTTTCACCTTCGTAAGGGTTGGCGCTACGTAGTAGCAATCTGCCGGGGCCAGATTTGGTAAGGCCACCTGCTCCACTTATTATGCCCGTCATGGTTACCGTAGCTGCCGCTTCGGTTACGCTGAATTCAGTGCTTTCATCAATCGTAGCATTGCGATCAGTAGAAGTAGTAGGGCCAGTGTAGGCCAATTTACCACCTTTCCATACCCAGTTGAAAGCGTAATTAGGAGACGCTCCAATAGCACTCGGCAAACCGCCATTCACCAGTTTATTAAATTCTAAAGTTCCCTTGCGAAGCACCGTAGCCCCTGTATAAGTATTATTAGTAAGCAAACTCAATTTGCCCGTACCGGTTTTATTCATAGAACCCGTACCGGCAATAAAGCCGCTGCCGCTAAAAGTGTAATCGCTACTGTCGTTCACCAAAATATCTTTTGGCCCCATCTGCGCCGTTAAGTTAATGGTTTGTGCCGTGGCAGTAGTAGGGAAAAGTAGTTTGCTGCTATCGGTGAATAGAACAGGCGCAGAGGCATTGTTTTTCCAGTTGTTCGTGGTTTTATCCCAAGCGGTATTTACGGCACCTGTCCAGGTAATATCGGGTACAAAAGTGGCGGGATCAATTACTGGTACTTCAATGGGTTTAGACCGGGCAATCAGTTCGTTAGAATAGCCGGAAAGCATAGTGGCATTATAGGCCCGCACTCTAAATGTGTCTTTTTCTTCGGGTTGCAAACCAGTCAGGGTAAAATAATTTTCATTTACTCCGGTAGTATCAATAGCTACCCAGGCATTATTAATTTTCCGTTCGAAAATGTAGCCCAACTCTTTTTCGGTATAGTCGAACCAGGAAAATGAGATACTGCTTTGCGTGGCAGAATCTGCTTTCAAACTAAGCGGTGCCCGAAGATATTCCTGTGAATTGGCTGCCGTAATGCTATTGATATAATGCTCAATATTGGTGTAACCATCCGATGTAATAATCATAGCATCACTAGCCAGGTTTGGGTTCAGACCATTATTTATTTCCCAGGCATCGGGGATGCCATCGTTATCTGTATCGGTACGAGGATTGCCGGGCCAAAGTGTCCAGGTGTTAGGAGCGCCAAAAGGCAGCACACTTTCGTTTGCTATCAATGCACCTTTTTTACCGAAAGATTTTACTTCATTTGCTACATAATAATCCACATAATCCCGGTAGGGTAGTGAGGCACCAACAAAAGGCAGATTGTTGCTGATGAGCGTATTGGCTGCAACCGTTGGCAATACCGGATAATTATAAGGCACTGTCTGAAAATCGGGTCCATCGCCAAATTCGTTATGCGGAATAACGGTTGGGTCTAACACCCCATTTCGGTTGCCATCCTGAATATTGTCATTTTCATACAAATGGTAGCGCAGATTGCCGGTGCTAAAAGGCCGAACACCATCAACCGGCCCCTGGATAAATAGGTTACTTACGGCATTGGCGTAGGTGTCGCCTTCGGAATCGCCACCCATAATGTAAGCCCCGGCGCTCCAGTTGTACACCATATTGTTTACATACTGGTTCACGCCTTTTATCTTGTTGTTACGGGTGCCATTGTCCGCATATAGGTTGCGGTACAGCGTTACGCCTCCATCAGTTTGTATCAGGCCGCCTGCACTATGGGTCATCAAACCCTGCGTTATCATGCAATTTTGGATAGTGATGTTGCTGGCAGATCCGTTGATGGAAAAATTTTCGTCCCGACCCCATGAAACGGAGCAGTGGTCGAAAATGAAGTCATGCCCATCTGCAATGCCATTGGCGTCTTTACCGCTGGTACCTACAATACCCATGCGTATTTTCATGTAGCGGCAAATGGTATTATTGGCATTGGAAAACGACCAGCCATTTCCATACACCGTAATGCCTTCGCCGGGTGCCGTTTGGCCTGCTAAATAAATATTGGCAGAAACCACAATGCGGTCAGTAATTTTTATGACACCTGCCACATCAAAAACCACAATGCGATTAGGAGCACTCACCGCATCCCGCAGGCTACCGACTCCGCTATTGTTGAGGTTGGTAACGTGGTATACCGTTCCGGTACGGCCACCGGTTGCATATTTACCAAACCCTTCCGCACCGGGGAAGGCCAGCGTTTGTGCTTTTGCACTTGTAAACTGAAATAAAAGAAATGCGGAAACAAACAGAAATCTGAACACGGTTGTGTACATTTTTTTCATAATGGCGGTTTTTAGTTAGTCGCTTACACAGCAAATTCGTAGAGACTGATGGCTGAGAATTGTACCAGGAAGAACAATACAAAATCAGCAGGGTGAACTTTGGCGCAATCGATTGCGGATAAAAGTAAATATTTGCTATATCGAACAATCCTGCGCCATCCTGAAACAGTGCTATAAGCAAATGAGATATGACTTTAAACCAATTTTATAAAAACCGGATTCGATAGAATTAAGAATATTTGTTCGCTCAAATGAATGTATCAGCCAAATGAATGTATTAGTATGTACAACTCCCGGCCAGTTTAGTTACCTGGAACAAAGTGTACCCACCCGGCAGCAAGGGCAAACGTTGCTTAAAATAAAAAGGATTGGCATTTGCGGTACTGATTTACATGCCTTTGAAGGTACGCAACCCTTTTTTAGTTATCCCCGCATTTTAGGCCACGAACTGGCTGCCGAAATTGTAGAAACCGATACGGATGCTGGTTTTGAGGTGGGTGAAGCTGTTACTATTAGTCCCTATTTTTATTGTGGAAAATGCATTGCCTGCCGCAACGGTAAAACCAATTGCTGCGCTAACATAAATGTATTCGGCGTACACATCGACGGCGGTATGCAGGAGTACGTAACGGTGCCTACTTACTCCCTCATCCATGGCGAAGGCCTAAGTTTTGACGAACTAGCGTTGGTGGAGCCATTGGCTATTGGTGCACATGGCATCCGGCGGGCCGCAGTAACGTCAGGGGAATATGTGCTGGTAATTGGTGCTGGCCCAATCGGCTTAGGTACTATGGAGATGGCCCGGATTGCAGGTGCACAGGTAATTGCAATGGACATTAATGATCAACGGCTACAGTTTTGTAAGGAAAAATTAGGCGTGGCACATATCATCAATCCTTTGGCGGGAGATGTGATGGCTGCACTTGCCGAAATAACCAATGGCGATATGCCAACAGTGGTGATTGATTGTACCGGCAACCTGAAGGCCATTAATAACGCCTTTCAGTATATGGCACATGGTGGCCGGTTTGTACTCATTGGCTTACAGCGGGGTGATATCAATTTCAGTCATCCCGAATTTCATAAAAGAGAAGCCACGCTAATGAGTAGCCGCAACGCCACGGCTCAGGATTTTGAGTTGGTCATTAGCAGCATGAAAAAAGGGCTTGTCAATCCTTCCAATTACATTACTCACCGGGTTAGTTTTGGTGAGGTGGTTGAACATTTTACGGATTGGCTTGATCCCAAAAATGGGGTTATTAAAGCAATGGTGAGCTTGTAGCTTTTAACCCATCCAGTGCCGCTTCAAACCCTCTGTTTATAAAGTCATACTGCGAATTATTAGAATAGCGGATTACAATAAAATTTGAATTTATGTCAGCGCAATCTTCAGTAGCCATTTTTGAAAATTTTCCCCCGGTGATTTTTGGTACCAGTGTTTTAGGAAATCTGTTTGTTGCATCGGATGATAGTGCAAAGCTGGAGATTGTAAAAGAATGCATCCGCCATGCAAAAGGGCCGGTGGTATTCGATTCTGCGGGAAAGTATGGCGCTGGTTTGGCGCTGGAATCTTTGGGTAAAAGTTTAAAGGAATTAGGCGCAGATCCGGCTAAAATTATCATCAGCAATAAGCTGGGCTGGGTACGTACGCCACTAACAACCGAAGAGCCAACCTTTGAGCCGGGTGTCTGGAAAAATCTACATTACGATGCGGTACAAAAAATTAGCTACGAAGGCATCCTGGAATGCTTTCAGGAAGGCAATGAACTGCTCAATGGTTATCATCCACAATTAGTATCGGTGCATGATCCCGATGAATACCTGGCTGCTGCAAAAGATGATACCGATGCAACACGCCGGTACCAGGATATTCTGGATGCTTACAGAGCACTGCATGATTTAAAGAAACAAGGGAAAGTTCAGGCTATTGGTGTTGGTGCAAAAGATTGGAAAAGTATTCAACGCATAGCGGCTGATGTTGCTTTAGACTGGATAATGATTGCTAATAGCATGACGATAAAAACGCATCCAAAGGAACTGGCCGATTTCATTAAGCAAATGAGTGATAAAGGCGTTTTGGTAATCAACTCTGCTGTATTTCATTCAGGCTTTCTTATAGGGGGTAATTTTTACGATTATCATGCTGTAGAACAAGGCACTACAATCGGCGATGCTTTACTAAAATGGCGAACGGATTTTTTCGAAATTTGTAAAGACTTCGACATTAAACCAGCTGAAGCCTGTGTGCAGTATGGCTTTCGGGTGCCAGGTGTTAAGGCTGTGGCTTTAAATACCAGCGATGCCAACCGGGTAAAGCAAAATGTAAGTTTGGTGGAAAAAAGCATACCCCAAGCATTTTGGCAAGCTATGGTGCAGAAAGGATTGCTGGAACAGGAAGCAATCAATAATTTGTAATGCTCATTTGTTCTAATTTTCAATTATAAAATCACTGCACCATGTTGTTCGATTTAACGGGTAAAACAGCAGTTGTAACCGGCGGTGGCAGTGGTATAGGTGCTGCTACCGCAATGGCACTGGCAGCACAAGGGGCGTCTATACAAGTGCTGGATATAAACACAGCCCAGGCCGAAGTATTAACGCAGCAAATTAATAATGCCGGTTATGATGCAATGGCTCATACAGCCGACGTTACCAATCAGCAGCAAGTGGTAGAATTATTTGAAAAAATTGGTAAGATAGATTTACTGGTAAACAGCGCTGGCATTGCTCATATTGGTAAAATAGAAACTACTTCTGAAGCTGATTTAGATCGCATCATCAGCGTAAATGTAAAAGGCGTTTACAATTGCTTATATGCTGCTATTCCACTCATGAAAAAAGAAGGGAAGGGGGCCATTGTAAACCTGGCTTCTATTGCCAGCAGCGTAGGTATTCCGGATCGGTTTGCCTATAGCATGAGTAAAGGTGCGGTACTAGGCATGACGCTGTCGGTGGCGAAAGATTATATCAGCCATGGCATCCGTTGTAACTGCATTTCACCGGCCAGGGTGCACACACCTTTTGTAGATAATTTCATTGCCAATAACTACCCCGGCAAAGAAGCTGAAATGTTCCAAAAATTATCCGCTACGCAGCCCATTGGCCGCATGGCTAACCCATCCGAAATTGCTCACCTCATTGTGTACTTATGCTCCGATGAAGCAGGCTTCATTACTGGTTGCGATTACCCAATTGACGGTGGCTTTATCCGGCTCAATAATTAATTCAATCATCTAACAAAACGTACTGATGAAACTCATTCGATATAGGCAGAACGACCAGGTAAAAACTGGTGTTGTTATTAGTGAAAAATATTTTGATACTTCCGCTTTTGGCGAAGATTATAACGAGCATTTTTTTGAAACAGATTGCTTAAACAGGCTGCAAAAATTTGTGCAAGAGTATGAAAATGATTTGCCGCCAGTACCTGCAAACGTAGTGTTGGATTGTCCTGTAGCCCGACCTTCCAAAATTGTATGTATTGGCCTTAACTATGCCGACCACGCTAAAGAAACCGGTGCTGCCACTCCACCGGAGCCTGTTGTTTTTCTAAAAGCTACTTCCGCTATTGTTGGGCCCAACGATGCTATTGTTATTCCGAAAGGCTCTACTAAAACCGACTGGGAGGTAGAACTAGCGGTAGTAATAAGTAAAAAAGCCTCTTATGTAAATGAAGGTGATGCGATGCAGTACGTAGCCGGTTATTGCCTGCACAACGATGTAAGCGAACGGGCTTTTCAGCTAGAGCGAAATGGTACCTGGGACAAAGGAAAAGGCTGTGATACTTTTGCTCCTATCGGACCATTTTTGGCTACGCCGGACGAAGTAGAAAATGTAGATGCATTGCGGCTATGGCTAACACTGAATGGCAAAATGATGCAGGACGGCAATACATCTAATCTCATTTATAAAATACCCTATCTCATTCATTACGTTAGCCAGTTTATGACCCTGCTGCCCGGCGATATTATTTCTACCGGTACGCCTGCCGGTGTTGGTCTAGGAATGAATCCTAACGTCTATCTCAAAGCAGGCGACGTAGTAGAACTGGGCATTGACGGACTAGGCATTTCCCGGCAGCAGGTAATAGCGTATGAATAAATAAATAAACGTGGTAGTAAAATAATCCATCACTATAGTCAAACCTGCCATTTGCCTCCGGCAGTTCCTTTTCTACTTTCGATTTCAGCTTCGCAACAGCGGCTACGCTTACGCAGGATACTTTGCTATATGATGTCTAATGTCTCTCTGGTGGCCCCAAAATGGTTGCCGGATAGCTTTTTGCACGAAGCAGGCTATTCCAGCTTTTCATAAAGGGACACCATGTATATCAAACTGTATTATGAGGATTTTGAGTTAGGTTCAGTAAGGCAAACGTTTGGCCGTACCGTTACAGAAACAGACATAGTTGTTCATGCAGGCCAGTCCGGTGATTTTTTTCCGCACCACATGGACGAAGCCTGGTGCAGCACGCAGCCATTTAAAAAACGTATTGCCCATGGCACCCTCATTTTTACCATAGGCATTGGTCTTACGGCCAATGTAATTAACGAAGTAGCTATGACCTATGGTTACGAACGGCTACGCTTTATCAAGCCGGTTTTTATAGGCGATACTATCAAAACCACCGTCACCATTAAAGATAAAAACGACCACAAAAAACCGGGTTTTGGTTTGGTAACGGAAGCCGTCGAGGTGTATAACCAAAACGGCGAACTGGTGATGGTTTGCGAACACATTTTACTAGCTCATAAAAAAAATGCCGATGCCTGAGAATATCATTTTAAACGGCATCACCTGGAACCATAGCCGGGGCATTACGCCACTACTGGCTACTTCGCAACGCTTTAGCGAGTTGCATCCTGGCGTTACCATTCAATGGAAAAAAAGATCGCTGCAAGAGTTCGCTGATTTCCCGATTGAAGAAATTGCCAAGCACCACGATCTATTAATAATCGATCACCCTTGGGTTGGCTGTGCTTCAGCTACAAATTGTGTATTGCCGTTAGACGAGCATCTACCGGCTTCTTATTTACAAAATCAACTGGAAAATAGTGTTGGCGGTTCCCACGAAAGCTACCAATATGATGGCCACCAATGGGCATTAGCTATTGATGCTGCAACGCCTGCCGCCAGCTACCGCAAAGATATTTTTGAACAAGAAAATACGCCACTACCGGCAACCTGGGAAGAGGTACTGCAATTAGCCCAAAAAGGCAAAGTAGCAGCGCCTGCCATTCCCATTGATCTGCTGATGAACTTCTATACTTTTTGCATAGCAGCAGGACAAGCTCCTTTCCAGCAGGAAGACGAAGTGGTAGACGCAGCAACCGGCAGACAGGCATTGGAAACCATGGCTCATTTTTACCGGCAGTTGGATAGCAAAATGTTTGCTGCTAATCCCATTGCGGTTGCTGAAATGATGTCCTCTACAAATGATTATTGGTATTGCCCTTTTGCTTATGGTTATTCCAACTACAGCAGGCAGGGTTATGCAAAATATTTACTACACTACACAGATGTGGTAGAATTTAATGGAGCAAAACTGCGAACTACCATCGGCGGTACAGGCCTTGCCGTTTCGACATATGGTAAGCAACAAGAGATGGCTTTGCAATTTGCACAAATGGTTTGCTCACCGCAGTGGCAGGCAGGTATTTATGCACAAAACGGCGGTCAGCCCGGCCACCTAAATGCCTGGCAAGATCCAATGGCCAACAGCATTACGGCCAATTTTTTTACAAACGTTTTGCCCACTATGCAAAACGGCTATATCCGCCCACGCTACAATGGCTACCTGCATTTCCAGGATAGGGCCGGGGAGCCGCTACATCAGTATTTATCCGGCAAAACGGACAATGTTTTGCAGGTATTAGATAGTATGAACCAGATTTACAGGCACAGCCTGCAACTTCAAAGTAGTCTTGTACCATGAGGAGTCACTTACCATTACACGGCTTGCTGGTGCTGGAATTCAGCCAGTACCTATCCGGCCCATCTGCCGGCCTGCGGCTGGCCGATATGGGTGCAAGGGTCATCAAAATTGAGCGCCCCGGCACTGGCGATGCAGGCCGCAAACTAGCCATTAAAGATTTGTGGGTGGAAGACGATTCGCTCTTGTTTCATACCATCAACCGCAATAAAGAAAGCGTTGTCGCCAACCTGAAAGACCCAACCGACTTAGCTATTATAAAAAAGGTGATAGCAAAAGCTGATGTATTGATACACAATTTTCGCCCCGGCATCATGGAAAAAACGGGCTTGGGTTACAATGATGTTCAAGCTATCAATCCAAAGCTGGTATATGGCGAAATAAGCGGCTACGGAAAAGAAGGCCCCTGGAAACATAAGCCTGGTCAGGATTTATTGCTACAAGCACTTACCGGCCTGGCCTATACCACCGGCAATGCAGGCGATGCACCCATGCCTTTTGGCTTGTCCATAGCCGATATGCTATGC
>CAXTDG010000058.1:12417-12724 GCA_964242675.1 uncultured Chitinophagaceae bacterium | reverse complement strand
CTTATTAGTAGGTTATCTACCCACCTCTGCCGGAAGAGCAACTGCCAAGCAAGTCGAAACCCAGCCAAGTGAAAAAGATGTACCCAAGGAAACGGTAGCTGTAAAAACAGAAAAGAAACCAGAAGTAAAACAGGAACCGGCGTACCAACCGCCAGTAGTGCAACAAACCCCGCCGCCGGTAATAAAGACACAAGAGCCCAAAAGGGAAGAACCTAAAAAGGAAGAGCCTAAACCAACGCTGGTAGTGAAAGAAACACCTCCGGTTATAGCTGGCTCCGCTGGTAACGCTGGCAATAGCACATTAGGT
>CAXTDG010000058.1:0-12407 GCA_964242675.1 uncultured Chitinophagaceae bacterium | reverse complement strand
TCGGTAGTGGTGTATTTGCATCAACTTTTGATGGTAAAGCTGGAATGGCTAAAACCGGTACGGCTGCTATTTTCAAAACCATCAGTGGCTGGAAAGATGAAAAGTACTACGCTCTTATGAGCAATGTGCCCCCCGGAACCGTTATAAAAGTGACCAATAACGGAAGCGGCAAAAGCATTTATGCTAAAGTTTTAAACGAACTGGATCAGCAGATAAAGCAGAATGCTTCCCTGTTGCTGCGTATCAGTGATGCTGCTGCCGCTGCTTTGGATGGTGGCGATGAAAACATGAATGTGACGGTGAGTTATTAAAGAAAATAGCCGTTTAAAGTTTAAGGTCTAAAGTTTAAAGTTCTGAAGATCCAATACCATACCCTTTGGGGTAAAACAAATTATTATCAATAAGAAATGGTTCCAGCAAAAGCATCACTCATAGTGGTGCTTTTGTATTTATATACATATTGGATGAAAAGTGGAACAGGCACACAGGAGCATAAAATGATATTCTGTTTGAGTTACAGAACTTTAAACTTTAAGCCTTAAACTTTAAACTCCCCTTTCAGGCCCATCTTTTGAAAGTTGTAACGCTAAATATCAATTTAGAAATGCAACAGAGAAATTTAGGAAAGAGTGGCCTACAGGTAGCGCCTTGGGCTTTTGGCGGCAATGTATTTGGCTGGACGGCTGATGAGCAACAAAGTTTTCGATTGCTGGATGCTTTTGTAGATGCCGGTTTCAACTTGGTAGATACGGCAGATGGCTATAGCCGTTGGGTGCCGGGCCACAAAGGTGGCGAGTCGGAAACAATCATTGGTGAATGGCTGAAGCAAACCGGCAAACGAGATAAAATAGTATTGGCCACCAAAGTAGGCACCGATATGGGACAGGGCAAACAATTGAAGCGTAACTATATTTTGAAGGCAGTAGAAGATTCACTGCAACGCCTGCAAACAGATGTGATTGACTTGTACCAATCACATTTTGATGACCTGAATACACCGGTTGCCGAAACGCTGGAAGCCTATGCAGAACTCATTAAAGCTGGAAAAGTAAAAGCAATTGGCACCAGCAATATGAGCGCTGAACGGGTGCTGGAATCACTGGAATACAGCAAACAAAATAACATCCCCGCGTATACCACTTTGCAACCCGAGTATAACTTGTACGACCGTCAGAAATACGAAACCGAGTACGAGCAAATTGTAAAAGACAATGACTTAGGTGTGCTCAATTACTTTTCTCTGGCTAGTGGATTTTTGAGTGGTAAATACCGTACTAAAGAAGATGCTGGTAAAAGTCAGCGGGGCGGTGGTGTAGTAGATAAATACCTGAATGATAGAGGCGAAAAAATACTGGCTACATTGGATGAAGTAAGCCAGCAGTATAATACCACACCCGCTGCTGTTTCGCTGGCATGGCTGGCCGCCCGACCTTCTATTACAGCGCCTATTGCATCGGCCACCAGCGTATCGCAAATTGAAGAACTGGCTAAAGCATTTGAAATAGAATTGGATGATACCAGCATTAAAAAACTGGATGAAGCAAGTGCTTATTAAAACTTTCTTTTAATAAAACAGCTACTCACTGAGTGGCTGTTTTTGTAATGAACTAGTCACCAATAGCAATGGTAGCCTAGCGTTTTGTTGCAATTGGTTTCAATAACTGATTTATTACTTTAGTGGTATTACATTGCAGCAGTTAAAAAGCTTAAAAAGATACATTATTGGTTAGCAGATGAAAATCTGAACTTGTTTTTATTTGTTAACGAAACCCTTAATCTCTTTCTTAGGCAATTAAACAGGTAAAGAATGATACATGTGAACAATTTGAAGCTTCTGCACCGCCTTTGTGCTTTCAAACTTTTACTTCAAATTTGCCAGCCTTTCTTTTTCACGATTTATTCCACCTTACATATAAATGGGACTGTTCAATTTTTTTACCCAGGAGATAGCAATGGACCTGGGCACAGCAAATACCCTTATCATACATAACGATGAAGTAGTAGTAAACGAACCCTCGATAATAGCGCTCAATCGTAATAACCTGAAAGAAGTGCTGGCCGTTGGTAAAAAGGCCCTGATGATGCACGAAAAAACACACGAAAGTATCCGTACTATCCGCCCTTTGAAAGATGGTGTAATTGCCGACTTCAACGCTGCCGAACTCATGATTCGGGAGATGATAAAAATGATCCACCAGAAGAAACCCTTGTTTCCACCAAGCTGGCGGATGATGATTTGCATACCAAGCAGCATTACCGAGGTAGAAAAACGTGCTGTACGAGATAGCGCCGAGCAAGCCGGAGCCAAAGAGGTTTATCTATTACACGAACCTATGGCTGCCGCACTGGGTATTGGCATTGATGTAGAAGAACCAGTGGGCAACATGATTATTGATATTGGCGGTGGTACCACAGGAATTACGGTTATAGCCCTTGCCGGTATTGTATGCGATCAAAGTATCCGCATTGCCGGTGATGAATTTACCGCTGATATCTCTGAAGCTCTGCGCCGTTATCATAGCCTTCTGATTGGTGAACGTACCGCTGAGCAAATCAAAATTCAGATTGGTAGTGCCATGAAAGATCTGGACAATCCGCCGGATGATATTCCGGTAAATGGCCGTGACCTGGTAACGGGTATTCCCAAGCAGATATATGTAAGCTACCAGGAAGTAGCTGAAGCCCTTGATAAAAGCATTTTTAAAATAGAAGAAGCCATCCTGAAAGCGCTGGAAACAACGCCGCCGGAACTGGCATCGGATATCTACCGCCGTGGCCTGTACTTAACAGGCGGTGGTGCCCTGCTGCGTGGCCTGGACAAGCGTCTGAGCAACAAGATAAAACTACCCGTACACGTAGCTGACGATCCACTGAAGAGCGTAGTACGTGGCACAGGAATCGCTCTCAAAAATTACAGTCGTTACCCATTCATTATGAGATAGATTAGTTGTCAGTTGTCAGAGATCAGTTGTCAGTGGAAATGTTGGAAGCCTAAACGTTTTTTGCTGTCAGCTTTTGGCAGCTACTTTTTACAAGTGTATTTGCTGACAACTGATAACTGTTCTCTGACAACTGTTCTATGCGTAACATTTTTCTTTTCTTTCGCCGGTTTTCTGTTTTCATTCTGTTTCTGTTGATGCAGGGTATAGCACTATTTATACTGGTGCAATACAATCGGAGCCACCAAGCCTGGTATATGCAAACAGCATATGAGGTAACGGGCCGCATTAACGGGCAGGCAAACAAAGTGGAATCCTATTTTGGTTTGCAGGAAAGAGACCGTTTATTATCTGAAGAAAATACCCGTTTAAAAAATGGTTCGCTCAACAGTTTCATTACCATTGATACTACTGGTAAGATGATAATAGACAGTGCCAGTAGGTGGGATACCACTGGTATGCAACGGAAGTATTTTTATCGTACAGCGCAAGTAGTTGCCAGCCCGGTATCTGGCCAGAAAAACTTTGTGGAACTACAACGAGGTAGCAATCAGGGTATTAGTAAAGACCAAGTGGTGGTAAGTGCTGGTGGCATTGTAGGGGTAGTTACAGATGTGAATGGAAATTTTGCCGAAGTAATGAGTCTGCTAAACCGGGATGTTCATACCAGCGTGATGATGAAAACAGATTTAATTAGTAGTATCCTTAGCTGGGATGGCCGTTCGCCGGATCGGTTACAGCTTCGAATTCCAAAGAGTTCTGTTGTGAAAGTAGGCGACACGGTGCTAACTAGTAACCAGAGCAACTACCCATCTGGTTTGATGGTAGGTACTGTTGTAAAAATAGAAGTAGAAAACGGCAGTGGCGAGCATCTGCTACAGGTGAAACCTGGCGCTAATTTCCGCAGCCTGCAATATGTAGATGTGGTGGAAAATCTTTTCCTAAAAGAACAGCAGGAAATGCAGGAACGGGTACGGCAGAAACAGCAATAGTGAATGAATACAAGTGAACAATGAATAGTGAAAGATGAACAATATCAGAACCAATTCAGCATTGCTCAACATACAGAACTTTAGACCTTAAACTTTAAACGGCTGCTTTAAAAAAGCCGTTTTAAAAAAGAATGAGCGAACCCATCAAGCAAATATTTCGGTTTTTTCTCTTCACACTTGTGCAGGCATTGGTGCTAAACAACATGCCCTCATTGCATGGGTTCGTCACGCCTTACTTATATTTTCTGTTTATCCTTTGGATGCCTTTTCGTACCAGCCGTGGAGCCTTACTTTTCTGGGGATTTTGCCTGGGACTATTTCTCGATTTCTTTACTAAAACACCCGGCCTGCATGCAGCGGCTTGTGTGCTCATCGCTTATATCCGGCCTTTCTTAATTGAGGTCTTAGTGCCACGGGAAACTAAAGAACTCAGCCTCGGTTCGCCAAGCCGTATGACTATGGGGCAGGCGCCTTATATTTTGTATGTAGTGGTACTTACGCTATTTCACAATATATACCTCGTCTTTCTGGAGTGGATGCAGTTTGCCACATTTAGCTATTTTGCTACAAAAATTCTGTTTACCTCACTGGTAAGTTTGTTACTCATTTTTATAACCGAATTGTTGTTTAGCAGGCGGGGCCGCCGGGCACAAACCAGTGGCAGATGGCAATAGCCAATGAGTAGTTGGAAACAGTTAATTAGCGATAAGCAATCTACAAATATTGAATCGGAAGTTTGTTTAAAAAGAGAAAGCACCTGCAAACTTGTATTGCAGGTGCTTTCTCTTTTTGCTTATTGCAAATTGCTTGTTGCTTCTATTTCACATACTGCCCCAGCGTAGCCTGTAACTTTCCTTCCGTCAGGTTTACGGCTACTACATTGCCATCTGGATCAATGAGCATGTTGAAGGGGATGGCATTCAAGTTGTAGGTTTTAACCGCCTGGCTATCCCAATACTTCAGGTCGCTTACATGCGTCCAGATAAGGCCGTCTTTCTGAATGGCTTTCACCCAGGCATCTTTTTTCTGATCCAGCGACACACCGAGGATGGCAAAGTTTTTATTCTTAAATTGTTTGTAAGCGGCCACTACGTTCGGGTTTTCCTGGCGGCAAGGGCCACACCAGCTTGCCCAAAAATCCATCAATAGCCATTTGCCTTTGAAGCTGTTTACGCTAATTATTTTTCCGCTGGTATCTGGCAGGCTGATTGGCGGTACTGGTTTGCCTACCCATTCCTTACCTTCATTTTCATAGCTATCATCCTGCTGCTGTGGGGCAGGTAATTTTAGTAAAGAAATACCGGGATGAGAAGGGAATTTTTTAAGGCTGGCCTGCAAAAGCGTATCCCACTGTTGGGGCTGATTGTAAGCCTTAGCCATGCCTAAAGCAAAGTACACAGCGGTAGCATTGGGTTCTGTTTTTACAAAATTATTTACCACGCCTTGCACCTGCTGAAAAGCAGCATCTGTTTGCTGACGGGACACTGCAAAAATGCTATCCGAAGCTTTTTGCTGATACAAACTATCTGTAATGGCCCGACGAGTTTGAAAAGCACTATCTGCTGCCAGAAACCCCGTATATAATTTTTTGATTTCGCTATTAGCGCTACCACCTTTTACGGTATATGCAGACAGGTGCGTAGCATCAGCGGTTATTTCCAGCTTATCGACATCGTTGATGAGCATGATGCCCGGCCCTTTTTCTACAAACAATTGGTATAAACCTTCCGACTTTGTAGGAGTGGATAATTCGAAATTGCCCTTGGCATCCAGCGTGGCGGTATCCACCACCGTACGTTCCTGGGAGCCAAACGGAAACTCGGCGAGGTAAATTTTGTTAGCACCCGTGTTGGTAAATGTGCCGCTAACGGTAAGGGTTAGTACTTTGTTTCCCTGTTTGCAGGCCGCAAAACCAGCCGCTACAGAAACAATCAGGAAAAATTTTTTCATGCGGCAAAAATCAGGTTAATTGATAATTGACAATGGATAATTGATAGCATGGAATGATAAGGTCTTGTTATTTACTATCAGATTCTGGTGTTAAAAACTTCAATACAATAATGTAGACTTAGTGATAAACCCATTATCAATTATCCATTGTCAATTATCAATTAGAAGAAAGTTTCTCTTGCAATAACTGTGTTGTCTTCTGCGGATCAGCCTTGCCTTTACTGCGTTTTTTTACTTCTCCTACAAACAGGCCAATCAGGCCTTTCTTTCCTTTTTTGTATTCCTGCACTTTGTCTGGCATAGCGGCAAGAACTTCTGCAATCCAGGTATCCAGTTCGTTGGTATCAGCACTTTGCAGCAGGTTTAGCTGGGTAACCAGAGTTTTTACATCCGCATCGGGTTGCTGCAAAAAGGCGGGTAGCAATTTGGAAGAGGCTACACTGAAATTGACTGCTCCACTTTGCACCAGTTCTATTAGCGAAGCGAATGCTGTAGCAGACAAAGGCCAGTCACTAATCGTTTTGCCGCTTTCATTCAGCCAGCTTTTTACTGGCCCCAGCATCCAGTTAGCGGCGGGTTTGGTATGGGTGGTGTGCTTATTTATTTCATTAAAATAGTCACTAAACTCTTTGTCTTCTGTAAGTACGGTAGCATCGCCTATGGGCAGTTGCAATTCGGTTATATAACGTTGCAGCAGCACATCGGGTAGTTCGGGCAGGCTGGCTTCAATGCTGTTCAGTTGCTTTTCACTCACTTCAAATGGCGGCAAATCGGGGCAGGTAAAGTAGCGGTAATCATTCGCTTCTTCCTTATCTCGTTGTGGTGCGGTAGTGTTGGTATCGGCGTTATAGCCACGGGTTTGCTGCGTTACTTTTTCACCCCGCTCTACCAGTGCTGTTTGCCTTACAATTTCTGTTTCAATGGCCCGCTTCACATTGCGAATGCTGTTCAGGTTTTTCACTTCTACCTTGATCCCCAGCTTCGTTTCGCCTACAGGCCTTATGCTGATATTAGCATCGCAACGCAGGCTGCCTTCTTCCATGTTGCCATCGCAAATGCCTAACCAACGCACCAGTTTTCGCAAGGCAGTGACAAAGGCAAACGCTTCGTCGGCTGAGTGGATCACTGGTTCCGTAACTAGTTCCAGTAACGGTACACCCGCCCGGTTCAGGTCAATACAGGTGAAGTCCTCATCTGCATCATGAATGCTTTTGCCAGCATCTTCTTCTAAATGAATGTGATGAATTTCTACCCTCTTTTCTTCACCATTTAACTGAATCGGCAGTTGCCCGCCCATACAAATAGGAGCTGTGCTTTGGCTAGTTTGGTAGCCCTTCGGCAAATCGGGATAGAAGTAATGTTTACGGTCGAAAAAACTATGGCGGGTAATCTGGCAACTTAGCGCTAAGCCAAGCTTTACAGCATATTCCAGCGCCTGCTTATTAAGCACTGGCAGTGTACCAGGATGAGCTAATGTGATAGGTGAAATATGGGTGTTGGGCTGACCGCCATAAGCAGCACTATCGCCACAAAAAAGTTTGGTGTTTGTAAGCAACTGTATGTGTACTTCCAATCCTATTACCGCTTCGTATTTGCCCGCAATTTCTTCGTTCATAAGGTGCCAAAAATAAGACATGTAAGGACGAACATGTGTGTTTCCCCTTTTCCTGAAAACAAAAAAGACAACCCGTAAGGATTGCCTTTCACTATAAAAAGAAGTTGAGCTTATTTTTCGGAACCGGGCTTCACTGCATCAGCCGGTTTTTGGTACTGCGGCTGATATTTATCAGCACCCGCATTTGTATTCCGCATGTTTTTCCAGCTATTGCCTTCATATAAAAATGCCCCAATAAACCAAACGAATAGCAGCAATGGCACTACAATCGTCATAATCATGTTCTTTATTTCACTACCCAAGTGCATGAAAGAAGAAACGATATAGAAAGCTTTCGCCAGCGATAAAATGATGATCAGCCCTCTTACCAGCAGCTTAGCCAAGTTCTGATCTTCCAGAAAAAAGTAAATGCTGAGACCTAAGGCCAACTCAATTACAGTGATGATCAGTAAAATCCAAAATACCCGCCATATCTGTTTGGTACCGCCGGAATCGTCTGGTGAAAAAGAAGAGTCTGTAGAAACCGGAGCTGAATGCGCCATATACAAGAATTTATAAAATACGATTTATGAATAATGATTTGTGAGAGCGAAAGTGTGAATTGCAATGATTGCGCCTGACTACAACAGATAGAAACACAGGAACACAAACACCCAAACCAGGTCTACAAAGTGCCAGTACAAACCCGCTTTTTCAATCATTTCGTAGTGGCCTCTTTCCTGAAAATGGCCCAATTTAGTTTTGATGTACATCACGATATTAATAACCACACCGCTTGCTACGTGAAAGCCGTGGAAACCTGTAATGCCATAAAAATAACCACCAAACGCTACCGGGCCAGGCAGAAATACATGCTCATTGGCAGGTACTGAAAGGCCAAGATGGGTTAGTTCCTCATGCGATACGGCTGCCCCCCAGGGGTTATGTGCCGTGGTTTGTGCCCACTGCTGAATTTCATATTTACCGGTAGCCAGATTTTGTACCAGTACATTGTGCTCACCGGTTAGTAAGTGTGTCCATTCCCAAGCCTGGCAACCTAAAAAGGCAATACCGCCGATAATGGTCCACAGCATGTATTTTTCTACTTCCTTCTTTTGCATGTGGTGGCCGGCATGTACGGCCAATACCATTGTTACCGAACTTACAATCAGGATAAACGTCATCAAACTCACAAATGCCAGTGGCAGGTTCATTTCGCCGGTACCGGGGAAACGATCAAACACTTCATTTGAGTCGGGCCAATAGTTGGCGCTAAAACGAATGGTACCATAACTAATCAGGAATGCCCCGAAAGTGAAAGCATCACTCATCAAAAAATACCACATCATCAACTTACCATAGCTGACGTTGAAAGGGCTTTTCCCCCCACTCCACCACTTGGTGCCTGCCGGAACTGCTGCTGTTGCCATACAAAGAAACCCCGATTAGCCGGGTAGCTGCAAAAATAGGCGGCAAGCGTTAAAAAAGTCATGGCTGTGTAAAAAAGTGTTAGTGTATTGCTAACAGCCATGAACCCAACAATAAAGAAATACAAGAAAACCACTTGGGGCCATTGACTTTTATAGCAATATCAGCTTTTGTTCCGGCTGTTCCGGGCTCACTGCGTTTGGCCCCGGCCGAAAACCAGGCCGGGGCCAGGCCCTACACATCCGGCGGCCCTTCAACAGTAGGATTTCTATTGGGCTGTTCCAGGGTATAGCTGTGCTTTGTCTTTTCAGTCGTTCAACTATTTTCCGCTTCAAAAGAAAATTGCCACAAATGCAAATGACCCCTAGCCGGAATAGGTTGGGTAAAGGAAACTGCTTCTTCCAGCAACCAGGCATAGCGGTTCAGGTCTTCGTCTTCACCAAAAGCATTCAGTTCTAGCGATTGCTGTGCTAATTCCGTCTTTGTAAGATGCAGACTTGCTACCGGTACAATATCCACCAGCATTACCTGCCCAACAATGCAACCAAAAGGCAGCGCTGCAAAATCAGAAATGTGTTTGGCAATTGGTGGCTCTAAAGCTACCAATGCACCAGCCTTTCGCTGACTGGCATGTATGAGTAATGGCCCACGGTGCGGTGTTTGCCAGCGGCGGGTTTCAATAGTTTTTACACCCATCACAATTAATGAAGCCCAGGGTTGCATTAGCGAAAGAACGTACATAATTGTAGGGGGCGAACCCATGTGTTCACCCTTATGTGACCGGATGAATGAAGAATGTTTGGGGTAACATCCAGAGGGTATAATCTAAAAAAAGATAAATGGTTTGGGGTGTTTGGGATGGGGTTTGAGTTTGGGTGTGGGGCGAACACATGGGTTCGCCCCTACGGTTGTTTGATAACAAAAACTCCTGGCACCGGCCGCTGCCCATCTTTTTCTGATGGCTTGATGGTTTCCTTTCCATTTACCAGCAGGCAGCTACTACCACCGCCGTCCAGGTTTAGAGCTTCCCAGCAACCGAGGCTTTGTAAAATGAGGGCTTCTTGTTGCAACGTAGCACCCTCTGCCAGTTTTGGGAAGCGGCCTTGCACCGCTAAAATAATCAGGTGGCCATCCTGCGTATAACCCATAGCCGTACGAGGGTGGCGGTCGGCCTCACCGCCTACAAACATGCGTTCCTCATTATTAGTAATAACGATTTGCCCTTGCCGCAGCAGGCTGGGGCCACCACCAATAGCAGTTTGCATTTTCCATTTTACTTTTTTGCGACCGCCTTTCAGTCCTTTCTTAATGTCGCCCCAACTGGGATCGGAGTTAATGCCTTTGATAATAGAAGGGTATTGAAGCAAAGCGTAAGGCCAGCGTTTAGCAGTATCAGTATAAGTCCAGGCTACATCTGCATGGCGGTGATTATCAATCCCAATAGCACTGCGGGTAAGGTAATAATAGTTGCCAGTGTCTTTGCCCCGCATGGGCAGTACGGGCATATTATAGGCTGCCAGCTTGCCTTCTTTCATCACCAGGTTCAGGTTCTGGTTTTTATCGAAGTTAAAAAAAGTGCCATTGACAACTACCAGAGGAGAATTAAGTTGCTGGTAATATTGAGTAGGTGTAAACCGTTTACCTTCGCCGGTTTGCGTGGTGAATGAAATAGTAGGCTCTTTCAGCAATACATCCACATAATAAGCAATGTTGGGTTTGCCATCAATACTATCGGTGGTGCTAAATACATGAAAGTTAGGTGGCAAGGCACCAAAAGCAGTATCTACATTTCGCCAATGGAGCTGAGCTTGCGTGGTAAAAGAAAAGAGAGATAAATAAAAGAAAAGAAGAAACCGGCGATTCATGTAGAAGGCTTTGTACAAAGTAAAGGCTTACAGTGCTAACCTCTTCTACAGTTAAAACTGTAAGGTATAGATAGAAGCCTTATCATTTTTACAACTAATCACCGTCTGTTTCTGTTATACTTTTGCGGCAGCTTGCCGCAAAATTTTTGTACATGACTACCGAACTTTCTAACCCGGCCATTGCGCCACTTCTTCCTTTACTAGAAACCATTTCCGACCCTGCGCACAAGACGCTGGCACAGAAAATTATCAGCGGACAACGGATTACCAATACCGAAGCGCTGATGTTGTTTGAAGAGTTTCCGCTAAGCCTGACTGGGGCGCTGGCTAATTTTGTACGGGAAACCCGGCATGGTCAGAAAACCTATTTCAACCGCAATTTTCATATTGAGCCAACAAACGTGTGTATTTATGCCTGTAAGTTTTGCAGCTATAGCCGCCTATACAAAAACAAGGAAGATGGCTGGGAACTAACGCAGGAGCAAATGATGGACATCGTTCGTAGCTACGATGGCAAGCCTATAACGGAAGTACATATTGTAGGTGGCGTTCACCCCAAAATGGATTTCTATTATTTCGTTGATCTGATTAAACAAATAAAAGCCCACCGGCCGGAACTGCATGTAAAAGGTTTTACAGCAGTAGAGCTGGACTACATGATTCGCAAAGCGAAACTACCGCTGGAAGAAGGTATGCGGCAATTGCATGAAGCTGGCTTAGACAGCTTGCCGGGTGGTGGTGCCGAAATTTTTGCACCGGAAATCCGTAGCCAGATTTGTGATGATAAAGTGGATGGAACAGGCTGGTTGAACATTCATAAACAAGCTCACCTGTTGGGGATGCATAGCAATGCAACCATGTTGTATGGTCATATTGAAAACTACAGCCATCGCATTGACCACATGGACCGCCTGCGCCAGTTGCAGGACGAAACGGGTGGCTTCAATACATTCATTCCGCTGAAATTTAGAAACGGGGATAATGATATGAGTAATGTGCCGGAAAGTACGCTACTGGAAGATATGAAGATGTATGCTGTGGCCCGGTTATACCTCGACAACTTCCCACACCTGAAAGCCTACTGGCCAATGCTAGGCCGCAACAATGCTCAAATGACGCTTTCATTTGGCGTAAATGACCTGGATGGAACCATTGATGATACCACTAAAATTTACAGTATGGCGGGTAGCGAAGAGCAAAAGCCTGCTATGAACACGGAAGAATTGGTTGCTCTTATTCAAGCTGCTGGTAGGGTAGCGGTGGAGAGAGATACCTTGTACAATGAAATCAACGTGTTTGATAAATTGACACTGACGGAAGCACAGAAGAATTAAGAACGAAAAATAATTAACAGAGCTGCTGAAATTTTCAGCGGCTTTTATTTTGGCCAATGCTTTTATCTTTATTTGTTTCTTTCGTTCATAGCTTTCAAATTTACTTTCTGTATGAAAAATGTTTCCCGCCGCAACCTGCTGAAAATGGCTGGTGCTACAGCTGCTACTACTGTAGGTGCTTCTTTAATTCCTACTGCTGCTGAGGCAAAGCATAAAATGACTGGCACTGCTGGCCAATTGGTGCATATCGTTTACTACTGGCTCAACAATAAAGAAGATAAAGACAAACTGGTAGAAGGCTTAAC
>CAXTDG010000057.1:0-12923 GCA_964242675.1 uncultured Chitinophagaceae bacterium | reverse complement strand
ACCCCGGTTGCCAAACAAATCGCCAAACGGATCGTCGTCGCCAAACAAATCAGAGAAAGGATTGCTACGGCGGGTACTGTTGTTGCTAACGGTACGGGCATTAATTTTTGTTTTGATGTGCACCACTGCAGGCGTAGCTGCTGCTGCTGCTGTAGTAAAATCTACACCGCCTCCAGGTGCGTATTTTTCCGGACCATCCTCGGTAAACGAGGCATAGTTGGCTGGTATTTTACCGGCGGGCTGTATATCGGCAGATGAAGAATAATTGTTGCGGGTAGCCCATTTGCCATAGCCCCATACGCTGGCTAACGCCGTTGAGGCGCTGATACCTACTATCAGCAAGATGTTTCTGAATTTCATATGTTCTTGTTCTTTTTGCATTGATTTTTTAGAGACCTAAATGTAACGACGAAGAACATCGTTCGTATTTGTGTTTTGAGCGGTTTAACCGCCAATTAACAGCGCCTAAATGCTTTGTGAATGAGGCTTATAAGGAGCAATGAGTATGCCACGCAAAGCCGCTTGCAATAATAGCAGATGCAGGAAAAAGAGGTGAGTTATATGCGACAAAAATCAAAAAAATGGCTGAGAAATAATTAGGTTCTCTGGTGTTTCTAACAACACAAAAGGCAAACCTAAGCCTGCCTTTTGTGTTGATTAGCATTAAACATTCACGGTCAACGATTCACGCCTCACGAAAACTAGTGATCACTTACGGCCCCAATGTTTTCGCCTTTCTTATAGCGGATTAAAAATATTAGTGGAGCCGCCATCACAAGGCTCATAGCCAATAGCCAGAATCCCTGGTTGTAACTAAGCAATAATTGCTGTTTGGAAAGGGCTCCGTTGATAGATCGGTACGCCAGTGACATGGCATCCTCCGCCGAATAACCATTTGCAATAAAATTTTGAGCAGTGGCACTAATACGGTTGCCGGTAATTACATCGTACTGGTTAATGTTGCCCACCAGTTCAGTACGGTTGACAGACGTTTGGTGGGTGATATATGCATTCAATAAAGCAATACCAATGGCCCCGCCCAATTGCCGGATCATATTGCTAAGTCCTACGCCTTGTGCCAAGTCTTTCCCTTTCAATCCACGTACCGCTAGCGATAAAACCGGGCTAATCATAAAAGCAATACCAAAACCTCTTAGCATAAAAGGTAATAAGAAATTGCTGCTCGATGAATCAAGCGACGAAAAGGACATCATTGTAACAAATAAGGTGGTAATGATTAGTCCTATGAACATGATTTTTTTTGGATTGGTGCCTTTTGCCAATAAGTTACCTACAATAGGCATAGCAAATGCCGAACAAAGAGCACCCGGAATTAAAAATGTACCGGTTTTAGTGGCCGTCCAGCCAAGCAAAATCTGGGTAAATAAAGGGAAGATGAAAACCGTACTAAACAAAATCATTCCTATTAGCAGGTTTAGCATACCCCCAATAGCCAGGTTCGCATTCTTGTACAACCGGATGTTTACCGCCGGGTAATCAATAGATAGTTCCCGGTAGATAAATAGAATCAACCCAATAATTGAAAGAGCGGTAAACATGACAATTTCGGAACTGTCAAACCAGTCTTTGGTGCTACCTTCTTCTAATACAAACTGTAATGATCCAATAGCTAGTATCAGGAAGCCTATACCTGCCCAATCTATCTTTTTGGGCTTCTCTGCCCCCGGCCGGTCAGTGATGAAATTCCAGGATAAAATAGCTGCTACAATACCAATGGGTACATTAATAAAGAATATCCAGTGCCACGAAATGTTTTCTGTAATGTAACCACCCAGCGTTGGTCCAAAGGTCGGCCCGAGAATAATGCCCATCCCAAAAATGGCATTTCCAATACTGATTTTTTCAGGCGGAAAAGCCCCGATAATAATGGTTTGTGCGGTACTTAGCAATGCACCGCCGCCCAGGCCCTGAATAAATCGCCAAAGAATGAGCATGCTCAGCGAAGTACTAAGGCCGCACATAAGGGAGGAGAAAGTGAAAATAATTACCGATACCGTAAAGTAGTTTTTGCGACCAAACAGATCGCTAAGCATACTGGTAAGCGGAATGATGATTACGTTGCTGATGGCGTAAGAAGTTACTACCCAGGAAATTTCCTGCGTAGTAGCACCTACGCTACCACTTATTTCGTTGAGTGCAACGTTTACAATACTGGTGTCAATAAGCTCCAGCAAAGCACACGTAATAGCCGTAATAATAATAACCCATTTGCGAAGGCCTACGGGGTAGGCAGGGGCTGGAATAGCTGCTGTTAGCATATTAAAAATTTTGTGTGATTTACAATTACTGCGTTCGGGTTTTTACAATGCTGGTTTATTAGCCTGGTAAAGTATAGAGCGTTGATTAATTCGTTTTCACTTGATCCTTGATTCTTGAACCTTGTTACTTGAATCCATTATTTCACTCTCACCTTTATGTATGCACTTAGGCCCGGAACCAGTATTTCAGCTTTGTCTTTAGGATACTCGGTAATGGCAATACGAACAGGCACCCGTTGTGTCACTTTTACAAAGTTGCCGGTAGCATTATCGGGCGGTAGCAGGGAAAAACGAGCACCGGTAGCACCACCAAAAGATTCTACTTTGCCTTTCAGTTTTACACCCGGATATGCATCCAGTTCTATTTCTACTTCCTGGCCGGAATGCATATTTTCCAGTTGCGTTTCCTTGAAGTTAGCAGTCAGCCACATGTTGTCTTTATCTACCACCGAAGCTACAGGTGTACCTATGCTGATGTATTGGCCTGGGTCAACTGCTTTTTTTGAAATACCACCATTGGCTGGAGAAGTAATTTGCGTATAGCTTAATTGTGTTTTAGCAAGGTCTAATTCGGCTTGGCGCTGGCGTACCAGTGCTTCGGCGGTACCTACCTGCCTGCCTTGTGCAACAGCTTGTGTAAAAGCACCACCACTTTGTACAGTGGAAGACTGGTACTGACTGCTGGCCGAGGTTACGGCTGCACGGGCAACATCTAAAGCGGCCTGGCTGGCATCCAGTTGGGCACGGGTAGCAGCACCTTCTTTAAACAGGTTTTGGGTGCGGGTAAAATCTGCCTGTGCCTGTGCCTGGCGGGCCTGGGCCGATTCAATATTAGCCCGAAGAGATGCAGAAGAAGAAACCGTAGCCTGGGCACTTTGCTGTACGGCACGGGCCGTTGATTGTAAGGTACCAATGTTGGACTGGGCGTACTGCAATGCAGCTTCTGCCTGTGCTACTTTGGCCCGTGGGTCAGCGTCATCTATTGTAACTAGTAACTGGCCTTTTTTAATAACGTCATTATCCTTAAAGTTTACCTTTTGTACATACCCTGCAATGCTGCTGCGGATGGGGATGATGGTGCCATCGAGCTGAGCATTGTCGGTGCTTTCATAATGCGAACTTTCAATAAGATAACGTATGCCGAAAAACAAGCCTACGGCTACAATAGCACCAATAACGATCCACCGAACCGGGCTTTTTTTCTTTTCTATTTGTGGTTGTGTTTCCATAATAAATGTTGTTTGCGATGCAGGGTTTATGACTGTTTTGAATGATTAATGTTGTTTGGGATAATTGCCTTTTACTAAATCAACTTGAACCTTGATACTTGTATCTTGATCCTTTTACTGAATTTTTATTCCCTTGGTAATATTGTAATTGCTAATAGCTGTCATCAGTTGCACTTCATGCAGTTTCTGATTCATACGGGCTGTCATTTCCTTGTCCAGTTCATTGAGGTAATCGGTAGAAGTAATGACCCCGTTTTGTAATTGCAGTTGTGCCGTATGGGTAACCTTTTGGCGGGCCGTTACAATCTGCAAATCTTTACTAATAATATCTTTCAGCTTTTGAATATCGCTGCTTTGAGTAGCCAATGTGGCCTGTGTATTCAGGTTGAAAGCCGCTTCCTGAGCATCCAGCGATTGCTTATTGATTTGCAAATTTTTCTTAGTGTTATTGCGATTGTATAAGGCGGCTATATCCCAGTTGAGGCTTACACCTACCCGACCATATAATCCCATATTGGTGCGTAGAAAATTGTAACCAGGGCGACCATAGTTACCCTCGCCAAATACCTGTAAAGTGGGGATGATGTCTTTATCAATTTGTTTGATGCGGGCATCCATCAACTGACGTTGTAAGCTGTATAACTCCGTTTCGGGCCGGTTAAGACTATCACTCAAATTCTGATTAACTGAAATGTCGGAAGTGAAATTGGTACTATCATCCAAAGGACGTTTCAACAGCAGGCTAAAGGCTTGATATAAACCTCTCAGGTTGCCTTGTGCTTCTATAATATTTTGATCGGTAGTCAATTCCTGGGCTACCAATGCATCCAGGTTGCTTTGCAACGCCGTACCTGTTTTTACAGCCGACTGAACGGTTTTTTCGCTGTTCTGAATATCTTGTTTAATGATGGTTAGAATGCGAATGTTTTCACGGGCCAGCAAAACGCCGCCATACAATTCGTTGGTGCGGCCAGCCAGGGTATATAGCTGTGTTTCGTTCTGCTGCACATTAACAGCTGTATTCAGGCGATCAACTTCGTAAGCCTGTTTGGTTTTGCCACCGTCAATTACATTTTGCCGGATGATGAGGCCAATATTGTATTGATCTTTAGGAATTTTAATGCCTGGAATACCTGGAAAATCGAACGATGTAACTTCGGACTGATAAGTAGCCTGACCGGTAAGATTAATGCGGGGCAGCCATTCATTTTGTAAAATCTGGCGGTTGCTTTCACCAGCCAGTTTGTAATAATCATTTTGATTTAGTAAAGGATAATTAGTACGTACGGTACTAATACTCTGGCTTAGCGAAAGCGGGTCGTTTTGTGAGTACCCCGCTGAAGTAGAAAAAAGTAGCAGAGCGACAAGTGTTTTCTTCATTTTTTGATGTTTGTTTATGTACTGTAGGGTTTTTAGGGAGGCGGTTGAAATGTAGAATCAGAAATTAATGCATCGTTGTATGAGAAATAGTGCCGGAATCGTCAAATCCAAAAGAATCAGCAATAAATTTCTTTACAACAGTCTTTAATTGCGTCTTTTTAAGCTCCTCCCATTCTGCCTCTGATATATTAAAAGTTGGCTTGTACAATGCGCTGGCCAGGAAGGGATAAGCACAGAGAGAAGTGATATTCATTAAAATCATCTCTGGCCGAACAGTAATGTTGGGGCACTTAGCGGTTTCCCGCCGCAGTACATCCAGCAGGCTGGAAAGGCCACGGGCTTTTTTTGCAGCACTAATGCGTTCATGAAAAAGTTCGGGGTTGGCAGATAATTCTGTTACAATAAATAACGGTACCAAAGGGTATTCGTTCAGAAAATCGATATACATGTCTACCCACTTGTACATTTTTGCCTTAAAACTCAACGATTCATCATCCCAGATACTAATAGTGTTAATGTAATTTAGAAATGCATCTTCAAACACCTTACTAAACAGTTGGTCTTTACTGCGAAAATAATAATGCAGCAAAGCTTTGTTGATACCAGCTAAGTCAGCTATTTCCTGCATACGGGCACCATGCAAGCCATTCTTTATAAATACTTCTTTAGCAGCCGCCAGAATCTTTCCTTCAGTTGAAGTATTGTCCATAAGGTTTAAATGATAGGTTTAACCATGTGGTTAAAGTGCAAAGTTAATAGTGTAACATTGACACAAACAAATCTTTTTGAAACATTTTATTAAAAATTAAATCTTCTTTGTTTGCTGAAATCGCTACGAGTTTACACTCAAAAACTGGTACCCTTTTTAGCCTGAGAGCAATGCCAAAAACTGAATCAACTTTTTTATATTAGAATTTGTTAAGGGCTGCTATGCCATTGCTACCTACACTTGCCACCAGCAGCCGTTTGCGGTATGCCACTTTCTTCTACTTGTACTTCATGCAGGGTATACCTTCTGGTTTTGCACTTACTGCACTGACCAATTACCTGGTAGCTCAGGGTATTGCTTCGCAAACGGTTGGCAGCTTTGTTTCTATTATTGGTATTCCCTGGATGATTCAGCTTATCTGGGGACCACTGATCGACCGCTACCGGTATTCAGTTGTAGGGCATTATAAACATTGGGTAGTGCTTACGCAGGTGGCAGCCGTTCTTGCTTCGCTACTATTACTCATTGTTCAGCACCCGGCACAGCAGGTTTGGTTGCTGGCATTTCTCTTTTTTTCGCATTCGGTAGTAGCATCGGTGCAGGATGCTAGTGTAGATGCTATGGCCATTTTAATAACCCCGGAAGACGAAAGGGGCAGGGTGAACGCATTTATGCGGGGCGGTATTTTGTTAGGAATTTCGTTTGGAGCAGCAGTTCTGTCTTATATTCTACATCATGGTGGATATCATATAGCAGTGCTGGTGCAAACAGGCATTCTGCTTCTTTTTACCGTACTATTTTTCTTTACAAAACTGCATCGCACCGATCCGCTTTTGCCACAATTTAAAAAAGGGAAAAGGGGGGAAGAAACATTGGCGGAAGGCCCTTCGCTGTCAACTGTTTTTCAACACCTGGCAAAAGCATTTCTGGAGCGGCGAAGCCTTCGGATATTTTTAATTATCGGCTTTTCGTATATGGCATTTGCCATTTTTGTGCGGTCGGTCAATTTTCACCTCATCCGCAATCTTAACTGGAATGACCAGGATTTATCGGTACTCACTGGCGGCTGGGGCAGCCTGATTGTCTTATCAATTGTAATGACTGGCGGCCTGCTGGCCGATAAGCTGGGAGCCAGTCGGTTGCAGCGTTTTGTACTTATTGGGCTAGCCATATTTCTTGTCCTTTTCAACTTATCATCGGCGGCATGGCACCACCGGCCACTGGTTACGTTTGGGCTACTATTTTGGGGCATTGCCGATCCTATGTACAGTATTGCTGCTTTTCCAATTCTAATGGCGCTTTGCCGAAAGGATATTGCGGGCTCGCAGTTTACAGCCTATATGGCGCTAATAAACCTGGCAGATATTGGCGGAGCTTATGCCAGTGGCTGGCTGCTAAACGTGGTACAAGGGCCAGTGCTGGGACTAATAGCAGGATGTATGTTGCTGGTCCTTTCTTTCCTGCTGTTTCGATACAAAAAGCAGTTGTCAGTAATTGGTAAACCACTAGCTGAAAATCAACTATAAGCGTTCAGCCCCAACTTTTAAATTCATTCTTCTTAGCTTCTAAAATTTGCCTCTTTGATTTTTTAAAACCGGCTAGCTATTTTTTTGCTGCCAGCAGGTTGGGCCGTCTTTACCACATTCTCTACAATCAGGCTTACGTTATAGCCATTCGTTCTTTTTTCCATGCCTACCATTACATGAACTACAGAGGCCGAAGGTTTTTCCAGTGATGGCAAACCATACAGGTTTGCGGTTTCCAGGGAGGCAGGTCGGTCGGCAGGCAGGCTATCGGCAGGTAAGGGGCGAAAATCAACTTCTATGCTGTCATTAATCGGAAAGCTGCAACCTTCTATTTGCCGGTTGAGGTATAGGTACATGCTGGTAGCCGCCAACGAATTGGGCAGTCGGGTAAACTCAGCAATGTATTGCCAGGTATCGGACTGGGCATTGGTGCTACGGTCGGTATAATTTTCCAGGTAGCTACGGTTGGCACCCGGCCATTTCAGGTCGGCATCGTAGCGAAGCGTAGCAAACTCCCAGGCCCCATTGGGCATATAGCCATAGGTACTACCTATCTGGTTCAGCTGAATAGGGGCAAAATGTTTTTCCATCCCCAGCGTCACCAGCTCCCGAATAAGCGAACACTGCTTACTTACCCGAACGGTGTCGGGCAGCCGTTGGGCAAAGGTTTTTTGCTGTACCAAAATGAGGGAGACTAAAAAAGCTAATTGCACAAATCTTCTCTTCATAAACAAGCTTCAGAATGCCTAAGATAGAACGTTTTTGGGAAATAGATAATAAGTCGGAGGCTGGATTTAATAAAAAGAAAAAATTGTTTTTTATTAAGGGGGAGAGGTTGTATTTGGGAAGATGTAAAGCCGTTGTGACAATATTTTATAATGCTGTAAATGAATGGGTTAGAAAAATTGACGCAAGTTTAAATAATGAAAAGCTTTCGCCTATTTTTGAGTTAGCGGCTATTTTAACGACATCCTACTTTGAAACAATTACTTTTAATCCTATCATTTTTCGTTTGTGTTTCTTGTGGACACACTTATGAAAATTCAAGAGAGCTAAAAACAGAATTTGAAAAAAGAAAATCTCAAAAAACAGACACAATTATTGCTGTTCACGACGAGTGTACGGGATGTTTAGACTTAACAACAATACAAGGCTCATTGACAATTCCCAAAGATTTGAAAGGACGGTTTAACCTCGACACTAACTACGATTTTAAGGTCTGTGGTAACTTTCCTTTCGACTTAACAGACAATTCCAGTTTCATAGACAACACAAATTTATCTTTTAGAATTATCGGCAAAGTCATTCAAGTTGACACTAATAATGGAAATGGAAAAGTCCCTTTGTTTTACGTTGACAAATGGCAAAAATTCCGATTTAGACAGAATGAATGGAATGAAAATGGCGATTTGAATAGTTACCCAAAGCGGCCTAAGTTGATTCAAGGAATGTTAGATAATTTGAAATTTGAAGGACAATCACTTTCTTCAATTCAAAAACTTTTAGGTCAACCTGATTTTAAAAGTGAAAACAAAATCAGTTACAAGATTGAAGAAAATTACGGGTCTGATATAGACCCAGTTTATTTGAAGTATTTAGACATTGTGTTTGACAAAGACAGTGTTATTAAAAACAAGACAATTACCGAGTGGAAGAAAAACAGCCGCTAACAGGGTGTTTTGTGCCAGGCGGCAGACACAACTCGGGAGGCTATCTTTGTTCATAGCCGCCCGGCACAAAGCCCAAATCCGTTATTTGCTGCTACCTAAACAAGTCACAACTAAAAATAATTTATGAAGACATTAGGGCTAATTGGCGGACTTAGCTGGTACGCAACATCTGTTTACTACCAAATGCTCAATGAAATTACCAATCAAAAACTTGGCAATTCTCATTCTTCCAAACTTCTTCTCTTTTCGGTGGACTTTGAAGAAATTAGATTGTTACAAGAAAAAGGTGATTGGGACGGGATTGAACAACTGTTATCGAGCATTGCCCTACAACTTCAAAATGCTGGCGCAGATTGCATTGTAATGTGTGCCAATACAGTGCATAATGTCGCAGACACTATTCAGCGAAAAATACAAATTCCGTTGATTCACAGTGCAGAAGCAACAGCAAAGGAAATCGTTAGACAAAAGAAAAGTAAAGTTGCTCTTCTTGGAACAAAATTTACAATGGAAAATCCTTTTTTTAAAGACCGTCTTTCTCAGTTTGGTATTACAACAATAATTCCCGACGAAGCTGACAAAAATTTTATTCATGCTTCTATTTTTAGCGAATTGACAAAAGGGATTTTTAAAGACGAGACTAAAAGGAAATACATCGAGATTATTGACAAACTAAAAGATTTCGGAGCCGAGGGAGTTGTATTTGGCAGTGCTGAATTTTCAATAATACTTAAAGCGACTGATTGCAGCATTCCAATTTTTGACACAATAGCGATTCATTCTAAAGAAGCAGTTGATTTTGCAGTGTCTCAATGACGACAAAGCTGCAGCAGTAATGCTTTTTCGTTATCATTCAAAGTCATCTCATCCATCGTCTTTTTTCTTAGTTTTACAGCAGAGGAAGTTGAAAGTATGTCGTTACAGATGGTGTCGCTTAATTCGGGGAGCAATGGAAACTGCTATTATGTGGGTAATGATACAGAAGCAGTTTTCATTGATGCGGGCCTGAGTTGCCGGGAAACGGAGCGGCGGATGGCTAAACTGGGCCTGCCTATGCACCGGGTAAAAGCCATCTTTATATCGCATGAACATAGCGACCACATTTCCGGCCTTGCCGTACTGGCCCGCCGCTACGATCTGCCGGTTTTTCTTACCGCCCGTATGCAGCAGTGCAACCGTATTAATGTGGAGCCGCACCATGCAATGCTGTACGAACCTTTTCAAACGCTTTGCATTGGCAACTTGTGTATTACTGCTTTTCCCAAGCTGCATGATGCCTGTGATCCCCATAGTTTTATAGTGTCAGATGACAATGTAACCATTGGCGTTTTTACCGATCTGGGCTTTCCCTGCAAAGAATTGATCCGGCATTTTAAACTGTGCGATGCGGCTTTTCTGGAAGCGAATTACGATGAAGAAATGCTACGCAATGGTCACTATCCGACGCATCTGAAAAATCGTATCCGGGGTGGAAAAGGCCACCTGAGCAACGATCAGGCTATTCAGCTAGTAGCTACTTACAAACCAGCGTACATGACCCATCTCTTGCCTGCCCATTTATCCAGAGAAAATAATTGCCCTAAGCTGGTAAAAAAACTGTTTGACCAATATGCTGGGGCTACCACGGTTACAGTAGCTTCCCGTTATGAAGCGTCGCCTATTTACCACATTAAAGGGCGACCATCCATTCTGGCAGCAGGGCCTATTTCCATCCCGGCAGTGCAGCGGGTGGAAACACAACTGTGCTTATTTTAAAGCCTATGTCCCATCCTAACCTCCCACGATAGGGGAGCGGTAAGAACCATAACATTTTTTGGCCGACATTTCTATTTTGCTGCCCATCTTCGTGTTAGTCTTCACATAGGCCCTCCATTGAAAGGGCTGGGGAGGCTTAAACAAACCACTTTATGCAGCGCATTGCCGAAAGCGAAATGATACTCAATAGCCGTGGGGCTATTTACCACCTGGATTTACTGCCGGAAGAGTTAGCTACAAACGTTATAACTGTGGGCGACCCTGACCGGGTACGACAGGTGAGCCGCCATTTTGATACGGTAGAAACAACCCGGCAGCACCGGGAGTTTGTAACGCATACTGGCACCTTAAATGGCAAACGCATCAGCGTGGTAAGCACCGGCATTGGTACCGATAATATTGATATAGTGCTGAACGAACTGGATGCACTGGTAAATATTGATCTCGAAAGCCGGATGCCCAAGGAGGAATTAACTACACTCAACATTATCCGCATAGGAACTACCGGTAGCCTGCAGGGCGATGTAGCCGTGGATGAACTGGTGGCTAGCACCCACGGTATTGGTATAGACAATCTGCTGAACTTTTACCGCTTCGACCAAACAGCGGAAGAAAAAGCACTGCTTCAAAACTTTGTAACCTACACAGGCTTAAATGCGGCGGTTGCCCAGCCCTATATTAGCGCTGGCAGTATGAACCTGTTAAAGCATTTTGTGGATGGGTTTCACCAGGGTGTAACGGTAACCTGTCCCGGTTTTTACGGGCCGCAGGGGCGGGTACTACGCCTGGGCCTGCGCCAGCCCGAACTGATTGATGCCCTTACCCGTTTTCAGTTTGGAGCACACCGTATTACTAATTTTGAGATGGAAACGGCCGGCATTTATGGCCTAGGAAAATTACTGGGCCACCACTGTCTAAGCCTGAGTGTAATTGTGGCCAACCGCATTACTAAAACCTTTTCGAAAGATGGTGGCGCTGCAGTGGAAAACCTGATCCAGAAAGCGCTGGCAGTGATAGCGGAATTGTGATAGTTGTGAATCGTGAATTGTCAGACGTGAATGGTTGCTGTCGTTTGGATTGACTTTCTAACTTCCGGTCTGGACTTCCTGACTTCAACAGCACAACTCAACATTCAGAACTTTAAACCTTAGACCTAAAACTTTAAACGGCTGTTTTACAATGAACCTTACTTTTTATAAATACCAGGGAACAGGAAATGATTTTGTACTGATGGACAACCGATCTGGTACAATTCAGTTGGATAAAAAGCAAGTGGCACATTTATGCCATCGGCGGTTTGGCATTGGGGCAGATGGACTTATGCTGCTGGAGGCTGAGCCGGGTTACGATTTTAAGATGGTATACTACAACAGTGATGGTGCCGAGAGCAGTATGTGTGGCAATGGTGGTCGCTGCATTACTCGATTTGCCTACGATTTGGGTATTCATAAACCGGAATACCTGTTTCTGGCAATAGATGGCCCACACGCTGCCACGGTGGAGGAAGACATTGTGCGGCTGAAAATGAAGGATGTAAAAACAATTGATCATCATGCAACCTATTCATTGGTTGATACCGGCTCGCCCCACTTTGTAAAAACAGTTACCGACCTGACTCACCAGGATGTGGTAGGAGAGGGCCGGCAAATACGCAATAGCGACCGCTTCAAAAAGCAGGGAGTGAACGTGAACTTTGTGGAGCCAACCGGTGAATCGGAAATATTTGTACGCACCTACGAACGGGGCGTGGAAGATGAAACCTATAGCTGCGGTACCGGCGTAACGGCGGCGGCCCTGCTGAATGCCCACAACGATATGGGCTTTAACCATGTAGATGTGAGAACCATGGGCGGCAAACTGTATGTGGAGTACGATAAAATCGGCGAAAGCAGTTTCGGAAATATATGGCTGTGTGGCCCGGCGGTACAGGTTTTTGAGGGAAGGGTAATTATTTAAACCAGAAAGCGAAGCCACCAAAGCTTCGCTTTTTTTTGCATGCTTCAGAAAGATTTACAGGTGTAGTCTTTCTTTCTTTTGCATAAGTTCATCAATCGTTTCTTGGTACATTTCGTCGGGTACGCAGGCATCGGTCGGACAAACTGAGCTGCACTGCGGCTCATCATGAAAGCCCTGGCACTCCGTGCATTTATTGGGCGTAATGTAGTAGGTGTCAACACTGCGGGGGTCGTTCTTTTTGTTGGCATCTATCTGTGTGCCATCCATCAGCGTTACCAGTCCTTTTATAGTAGTGCCATCAGCCATGGCCCACTCCACACCGCCTTCGTATATAGCATTGTTGGGGCATTCCGGTTCGCAGGCACCGCAGTTAATACATTCATCTGTTATTTTAATAGCCATAATAGTATTTGTGATTT
>CAXTDG010000056.1:0-13003 GCA_964242675.1 uncultured Chitinophagaceae bacterium | reverse complement strand
AACGCCCGATAGCATTGTGCGAATTACTTCTAGCACCGTGCCGCCGCCTGCTGCCGGTAAAAAATATTTTTCTGTACAAGGATCGTTTGGCAATTCAGTAACCGGCACTCCAGATTTATTTAATAATCCTGTATTAAACAAGCCTTATGTATTAGTGCAAAAGAGCGCTTTATCTACCATAGGTGCCAGCAGCGAAGGCTGTAGCACCGGGCAAATGAGCGTTGCGTTTCCACCAGCTAATGATGTAAATGGTAAGATAGTGCTGATTGACCGGGGTAATTGTTCGTTTGTTGAAAAAGTACTGGGTGCTCAATTAGGCGGTGCGGCTGGTGTAATTGTGATCAACAATGTACCTGGTGCTGCACCAACTGCTATGGGCGGAACAGATGCCCCCACTAATGCTATTGTAATCCCTGCGGTAATGATTACTTATGAAGCAGGTCTTGAGTTGAAAAATGCATTGGCAAATGGTGCCACCATTGTGGGCTCTCTGCAAAAATCAGTTGCCTCACCTAAGCGGGATGGCGATTTGGATAATGGTGTAGTATCTCATGAATATGGCCACGGTATCTCTACCCGCCTTACTGCTGGTGGGCCTGCGCCAACCGGTAAATTAGGTGGTGCCGAGCAGGGTGGTGAAGGCTGGAGCGACAATTTTGCCCTGTACATGACTACTACGCACAACGATCTACAGGCACCTACTGCTGCTCACCCAAATGGTATTTTGCCTAACAGGGGTATTGGTAGCTATGTAGTGTACCAGCCGCATGTTGGTGGTTTAGGTATTCGGGAATACCAGTATAGCATTGACCTGAATGTAAACCCGGCCACATTTGGCTATGCTAAATTGCCTGCTTATTCTGAGGCACATAGCATTGGCTTTTTGTGGTGCACCATGCTGTACGATATGGAGCAGGTGTTGATTGATAAATATGGTTTTAATGATGATGTATACAACGCTGCTACCCCAAATGCACAGCACAACGTACCTGCCGGTGCGGGTGGTAATAATGTAGCCATGAACCTGGTAATGGAAGGCTTGATGCTACAGCCTGCTAACCCAACCTTTATACAACAGCGAGATGCTATACTTAAAGCTGATACGGTATTGTACAATGGACAACATGCCTGTATTTTATGGCAGGCATTTGCCAAAAGAGGTTTAGGCTATAGTGCTGTTTCAGGCACCAATGCCCTGGGCGATGAAGTGGAACAGTTTAATTCCAACCCGATTTGTAACCCACAATCGCTATTAAGCATTACCAAAACAGCCGATGCTATTGTAAACAATAACGACGTAATCAACTACACCATTACGGCTACCAATATTACTTCCATTGCCTTAGCTGCTACCAATTTAACGGTTACTGATACACTGCCGCCTTACACCACTTACATCAGTTCTGATGGTGGCTCGTATAGTAATGGTGTAATAAGCTGGCCTCTGCAAAGCCTGGCACAAAATGGTACAGTTACGCATACAGTAAGGCTTCAGGTAAGTCATCCTACACCAGCCAGGTTGATTTTGACAGAAGATAATGAAGGCACAACCGCTAATAATAAATTCTCTTCTTCCAGTGCAGATGTTGGTGCCCTGCAACAGTTCAACCTTATAAACGATGCTACCCGCAACAACAGCAAAGTATGGTATGTTCAGGATTACGATGTTCCTGGTTCTAATGCCACGCTAAGGCTGAAAGCAGCCATAGCTATACCGGCTGGTGGTGCTCAGTTAATTTTCAATCACAAATATGCCAGTGAAGCCAGCTACGATGGTGGAGTAATAGAAATTTCGACCGACAACACCAACTGGACTCCATTACCCATTGCTTCCTTTTCTAAGAATGGTTACAATGGCGCTATTAGCATGACCAACAATCCGTTGATTGGTACGGCTACGCTCAATGCGTTTACCGGTTCTTCTCCGGGTTATATACAGTCCATTGCCAGCCTGGGTGCGTATGCTGGCCAAAGCATCTATATCCGCTTCCGTTTTACCAGCGACCCAACCGGTGGCAGCGTAACAAACGGTGGCTGGTGGATAGACGAAGTATACCTGGCTAGCCCGGCTACGTTCGTTACCAACAGAGCAGCAGCTATAGCTACAAATGCTACCAATGGTGTAAATACTACAGCCAGTACGCTGGTGATAGAACCTGTAATACTACCTATAGCTGGTTTGAAAGAGTTGAAAGCTACAGTGCGTAACAAAACGATTGTTCTGAACTGGGAAACCATTTTCGAAAAAGACAACCGTGGTTTTGAAGTGCTGAGAAAAGCACCCAACGAAGCTGATTTTAAAACGGTTGGTTTTGTAAATGGCGCAGGTAATAGCAATGCTATTATTCCTTACACCTTTTCCGATGCAACAGCAACCAAAGGTATTTTGTACCTGTACAAACTGAAGCAGATTGATTATGCCAGCAAGGTGCAATACTCCAACACGGTAAGTGCCCGAATAGTAGATCAGGCTTTTGCCTTCAGCTTCTCGCCCAACCCTGCACATAGCAGTATTACATTCAATATCAATAACGAAAACCGCTCTGCCATATCTATCGAAATTACCGACGTGACCGGTAAGAAAGTTAAAACGATCCAGGCCGGAAACGAAAGCTACATCAGCACTCAATTGAGCCTGGAAGGTTTCGCTAAAGGTGTTTACCTCGTAAGCATCCGCAGCGGAAATAGCTACGAAACACAAAAATTGGTTGTAGAGTAGCCAACTCACTCTCCTTGAATCTAAGACCCCCTTCAATTTATTGAAGGGGGTCTTTTTTTTAACTGCTAAATAGACTACAGCTTAAGAAATATTATAAGTGTGAATTGCTAAGAAGCAAAAGCTGTAAAGAAATACATTATGCCTGGCGTTCTGGCTCCTTTGCAGGTCATCAAAAATTAATATTACCCTATACCGAATGCTTCATCAGTAAAAAATTTTACTTTTTTCATACTACCCTTTCCAACCTTTTACCTTGCCGCTACTCTTATATAGGCAAGCAGCTTTTGAACCCACAAACCGAAATACTAACTGATACAGTGCTACAGGCAGGCCGTGGCAATGCTAAAGCACAGGCTGCTTTGTACAATCATTTCAGCAAAGCCATGTTCAACATTTGTATGCGGATGGCGGGCAGCAGGCTGCAGGCAGAAGATATGCTCCACGATGCTTTTTTGCTGGCTTTTAAAAGTATAAGCCAGTTGAAACAACCGGAAGCCGTAGCAGGTTGGTTGAGACGGATAGTAGTAAATGAATGCATCCGGCAAACGAAAAACCGCTTGCATTGGGACGACTGGGAGGAAACGCATGATGGAATAGCAGACGATGGCAGTGATTGGTGGCAGGGCATTAGCCTCGAAATGGTACACCAGGAAATAAAAAATCTGCCTGATGGATGCAGGCAGGTATTTGTGCTGTATGCGCTGGAAGACTATGCCCACAAAGACATTGCTGCTAACTTGGGCATTAGCGAAAGCACCAGCAAAAGCCAATACCACCGAAGCCGAACGCTATTGAGAGAAAGAATTTTAAAACAAATGAAACTGGCAGATGGATAAGAAATTAACCACAGACGACAGACCACTGGCTAACTGACAACTAACAACATGGACAACCTGAAAAAATATTTACAAAACCACTTGGATGAACTGGACAACGATGTGCCGGGAGATGCAGTGTGGCAAAAAATACAACAAACGGCAACACCCGTTTTACCCAAAAAAGGCGTGGTGAAAATGATGTGGCGCTATGCTGCTGCCGCTTGTGTGCTGGCGTGTATAGCTGCTGTATTTTTTTTGGTAAATAAAAAACAAACCAACCCCAGTGTTGCTACAATTAATCCGGTAAAAGAAGTTCCGAAACAAACGGATGTTGCCATACGAAATCAGCCACAGCTGATAGATACCCTTCAGGATAAAATTACTCCTCAAACAATAGAACCAACTGCCCCTGAAAAGCAGGCCCCGGCAAACGTGTATGCTAAGAAAGAAGCACCTAAAAAAATGCCGGTAGTAGAAAGAAAACAAAAGACGATAGACCCAGCACAACTAATTGTAAAAGATGTAGAACGCAACTACGCCACGCTGGTAAATATGCAACTGGAACGCCTGCGGGTAACACCGGTATATGCAGAATCTCCTAATTACTTCAGCACATTTAAACAACAATTAAAGCAAATAGAAGCCGACGAAATAGCTATCAAAAAAGATATACGGATGCATGGGTTGAACGATGAATTGCTGCAGCAGCTCATCAATATCAACCAGCAAAAACTAACCGTTCTGAAAGATTTGCAGGCGGAAATAAGTAAGCTTAATAACAAAGTAAAACAGCCCGAAAATCAGCAGGATAGCAGCCGGACATTTTACCTAACCATGTAAAAAAACACAATGAAAACAAAATATTTTTTTTATACAGCCATCATTTTATTTCCCTTCTTTTCGGCTCACAAAGCCAAAGCACAGAACCGGGAAAGGAACCGCTCCGTAACCATTAACCAAACGGTGGTAGATGGCAAAGTGATTAGTTCTGATACGATCATTACTTACACCGATACTACGACCCGAACCATCAACTCGAAAGAAGTAAGCATTGAAATGCCTTATAGTAAAGGCGGTACCGTGTACGTTGATAATGCGTACCGCAAAGTGAATATTCGGCAGGCAAAGGACAACAAAGTGCGACTGGTAACAACTACCTTTTACTACGGCGAACCTACATTTACTAACGAGCAGTGGCTGGAGAAACTGAATATTCAAATGAAGAATACAGACACCGGAATTGTGATAACCAGTGGAGGTATCAACCGTAGTACTACTGGTAGTAGTTGGGGACAAAATTCTTATCAGCTTTATTCTTCTACAGCGCCTACTGCACCCGAACCGCCTGTTGCTTCAACACCTAGAATAACCACTTCAACACCTGGAATGACCGTTACAACCAAAGGTGCTTTTAAAGAGGTAAAGACACCTGGAATGACTGTTACAACAAACGGTGCTTTTAGCGAAGTGAAGACGCCTGGAAAGACCTTAATAACTAATGGTGGTAGTACTGCAGATGGAACAGTCACCACGAAAAGCGGCGGGCTGAGCGATGCTCCGGTTAACGACTGGTGGGGCAGAGCAGTAGGTTCTGCCCGTGGATTTTCTTCTGTTGGCAATAGCACCGCTGTGTTTGATGAAAAAGGAAACAACGTGTACAACAGCAGTAGCCTTCGGCGGGAACTGACGTTGTACATACCAGCCGATGCCAAACTGAACGTGGTAAGCAAATACGCCGATGTAAATGCCGACCACGATTTAAAGAACCTAAAAATTAAAATAAGTAACGGTTCGCTGGATATGGCGAATGTGGATAATGCCACCATCATCAGTACCTACAGCAATATTTCGGCGGGTAACATTACCAACGGCGATATTTCGGCTTCCCTCGGCAAGCTATCGCTGAAAAACGCCGACCAACTGACTTTGAACACCCGGTACAACAAGGTGGAAATTGATAACTGCAACCGGCTTGATATGAAAAGTACGTCGGACGATTATGACCTGGATGCAGTAAAAACCCTGAGCGGCACTCAAAACTACGGTAGCCTGCGGATAGCCAGACTTACCGGCAGCTTTGACCTGAAGGGCAGCAGTGCCGATGTAAAAATCCGCAATATCGACCCGGCTGTTTCCTTCATTACCCTCGATAATAAGTACTCCGATATCCGCTTACCCGTAAGCAGCCTGAAGAACTACGAAGTGATTTTTTCCGGCAACTACTCCAGTGTGTTTGCCCCGTTTGAAAGAAAAGATACAACGCTGGCTAAAGCAACCTCTGCAACGGACAATCCTTCTGGTCAGGTAACAACTGTTTTTACAGGCAATGGCACTAGTTCTTATAGTTCAACTTTAGCGCCTCTTGCTAGTATCAACGGTAGTAATTCCCGCCGCAATGGCCAGGCTTTTACCGCCACCGTTGGCGACACAAAAGGAACTCATACCATTTTTAAGCTGGTTTGCAACAGTTGTAATGTCGATTTTAAATAACAGACCTTTCTTTACCCCGAAATAATACCGTTCAACTATTTATTGGTTTCCCCGGTGGCTGATAGCCGGTAATTTTCAGAGCAGCTAGGCAAAAAAAGCATAGCTGTACTGCCGGGGAATCCTTTGCCCTAACCTCAACAAATTAACCTTATGCTACAAAAACTTTCCATCATCCTTTTCCCTTTTTTCTGGTTCACTGCGGCACATGCACAAAAGGGTAGCATCAGCGGAAAAATACTGGATACCGCACAACATAAAATAATTCCTTTGGCAACGGTTACCGTGTTTTCGGCTGCTGATACGGCAATCATTACCTACCGCCTCAGCAACGAAAACGGTGAGTTTAAAGTGGGCAGCCTGCCACTGGATAAAGGCCTTCGTTTTATTATTTCGTACTCCGGTTACGAAGCATACCGCAAAGAGTTTACACTGTCTGCTACTCATCCCGAAATGAAATTCGACAGCGTAATTATGCAGCCTTCTTCCAAAGAGCTGGATGATGTGGTAGTGCTGGCCGAACGCCCACCGGTAGTCATTAAAAATGATACCATTGAGTTCAACGCCAATTCATTTAAAACTTTACCCAATGCCCTGGTGGAAGACCTGCTGAAAAAGCTGCCCGGCGTACAGGTAGATAAGGATGGAAACATCACCGTAAATGGTAAACCGGTGAACCGGATAATGGTGGATGGAAAGAACTTTTTTGGTAGCGATCCTAAAATGGCTACCCGCAATTTGCCTGCAAACATTATTGATAAAATACAGGTAACAGATGATAAAGAAGAACTGGAACGCAGCGGCGATAACAACCTAAACAACGTAGGTAAGGTAGTCAACATTAAACTGAAGAAAGGGATAAAGAAAGGCCTGTTTGGAAAAGTGTATGCTGGCGGTGGCACAGATGAACGATATGAAGCGGGTGGTATTGCCAATATCTTCCGTGATACGCTGCAGGTAAGCGTTTTAGGCTACGCTAATAATTTAAACAAGCCAGGTTTTAGCTACACCGAACTCATGCAAAGTGGTGGCCTGGAGCGTAGCAACAGCAACCTCAATAGTCGCAGCACCAGCATCTGGAATAATAGTTCCGGCGGAAGCAGTATTTCTGTAAATGGTATCAATTTCGGTGGTCTGCAAAATGGCGGCGGTATATCTACCAGCAAGGGTGCAGGTATCAATATCAATCATTCGCCCAACCTCAAGCAAGCCATTTTTGGTCAGTACTTTTTTGGTAATGTAAATGTGGATCGGCATACTACTACTAACACCCAACAGTTCAACCAGGATACGGTAGTAACCAACAATAACAACCTCAATGCGAATGTCATTACCAACGCCCACAACATTGGCATTGGTACCAAATTGAAGCCCGATTCGGTAACTACTTTCCAGGCCAGCGCCAACTACACCATTGGCTTGCAGCATGAGGATCGTAATAGTGTCATTAGCAGCGTCAACAATATTAAAGGGCCACTTAGCCAGGGAAATATTGATCAGGGCAACGAGGTGAATACGTATTACTACCGGCACTATCTCAACTATACCCGCCTCTCTAAAACGAAGAAGGGCCGCCGCTTCACTGCTTACCAGGGGCTGGATATAAACAATGGCAGAAACGACTACGCCACCAATGCCCTTACGCAGTACATTAACCCTACACCTTACGACAGTATTTTACAACAAATCCGCTACGAACGTATCCCTCGTACTGATGCCAATGCAGGGCTGATTTATCGTACACCGCTTAGTAAAGCATTTACACTTTCGGCCACTACCCGCTACGAGTATGGCAAGCTGAGCAATACTGTTTCTACCTTTTCTAAAAACGTTGGTGGCGAGTACGATAAAATCAATCCTTTGCTTAGCAGCCAGTTCAACCGGGAATCGCACAGAAGCAATACCAGCCTGGGTTTGGAGTATAAGTATAAGAGCCTGACTATTACGCCAACTATTCGTGGCCTATGGCAAAAAGTAGATAATAACCTGGCTTCATTAAGAACACCTATCCGTCAAAATCAGTTCAATTTATTACCCGGTGTATCACTTGTTTATAAAGGGCTCAATTTGTATTACGATAGAGGTGTAGTGCTACCGGCTTATACCTATCTCATCCCTGTACTAAATAATTCAAACCCATACTATGTAGTAAATGGCAATCCGAATCTGGTACCATCCATTACAGATAACTTCTCCGCCAATTATTATTATAACGACGCAAAGCGAAACCTGAATATAAATTTATATGCACAAGGTTCGGCCACAAAAAATGCAGTGGTACAAAGCATAGTAGTAGATGATAAAGGCGTACAAACTACTACGCCGGTAAATGCAGATGGCAGCCGCAATGGTTCTATAAATTACAACATCAACAAGCAGTACAAAAACCAAAGCAAACGAACCATTAGCTGGAACACTGGCGGCTGGTATGGCTACAACCGCAACCAACTGCTATACAACGGCGATAAGAGCTGGCAAACTACCTGGAATATGTACCAGTGGGCAGGCTTCAACCTCAACTTCAACGACAAGCTAGAATGGAATAATAGTTATGATCTGAGCCTCTACCGCACCACATTTACCAGCACTCGTTTCAATACTTTAAAAGCTTTTCAACACACTTTCAATACCGAGCTGATTGTGCGGATGCCGAAGCATATTATCTGGGAAGGCAACCTCAATTATGATTACAATCCTAATGTTCCGGCAGGCCTTCCCAAAACTGCATCCCGTCTTAATATGGCTGTCAATTTCACCATGCTGAAAGATGAAAAAGGCGTGTTGCGGATCAGTGTTTGGGACTTGCTGAATCAAAATAATAATGTGGGTCTTAGCACCTATCGGAATATGATTACCGCTACGCAAAGCAATGTACTCACTCGTTATGTGATGGCCACATTTACCTACAACATTCGCAACATAGGCGGGGCAAAAAAGAAAGTAGGCGGCGGCGGAATTTTTGGATACTAGTTGTTAAGGTTCACCTGTTCACTTGTTATAAAACTGTAGCGTATTGAGCAGTCGAAAGAGAAACAGGGAGCTTGCATTAACGAATAAGTGAACAAGTAAACGTATGAACAAATAAAGAAGGTTTGGTTTTAGAAAAAGTCTGTCGCAGTAATGCGGCGGGCTTTTCTGTTTTCAACCATACCATCAGTCGCAAACTTGTCAAACCTTATAATCTACTTAGAATTTCAGGTGCCGGATACAGCAATACTGCACCATATTACTTTTGGTAAGTAATTTATTTATAGAACTAACACGGCCAGACTAACGAATGAAACTTGCCATACTTGTGGTACTGATATGCTGTTGGTATAATAGTGCCTGGGCACAGCTAACAGTTAGGGGCCAAATTGTTATTCCACATTCTCAGCCTGCTATTGCTATCAGCGTATCCCTATTACGTGTAGACGATTCTGCTAAGTTGCGTTCAACTATTTCGACCAATGACGGCTCTTACTATTTCAATAATGTTGGAAGAGGAAATTATCAGGTAGTGGCCTCTGCAATAGAATTTGAGACTACTGTCTCTCACATTTTCTCTTTACACGATTCAGGTATAGTAGTTCCCGATTTGCAAATGGTGGCTAGTGCCAGCCAATTACAAACCGTAACAATTACAGGTAAAAAGCCGTTGCTAGAACAGCATGTAGATAAACTGGTATTGAATGTACAAAACAGCCCACTGGCAGCCGGTACAACTGCTGCAGAAGTGCTGCGTCGTTTGCCGGGTGTAAGGGTAATGAATGATCGGGTGGTAATGACAGGCAAAAACCGATTGGTTATTACTATAGATGGCCGCTTATCTCAGTACCAGGATATGAATGCCCTGCTTAGAGCCATTCCGGCAGCCAATATTGACCGGGTAGAACTCATGAGCAACCCATCTGCAAAGTTTGATGCAGAAGGCGATGCTGTTATCAATATTGTTTTGAAGCGAAAAATACTGGTTGGTACGAATGGTACAATTGGCTTTGCATCTGGCGTTAGTGCCTACCGCCTGCAAGATGTTGGATTGGGTACAAGGTTTTACCAACGGTATAATCCATCCATTGCTATCAATCATCAAAGTGGCCGCATCAGCTTATTTGCCAATTACAATTTTTTGTATCGCACCCAGTTCGAAGTCAACAATATCAACCGTTACAAAGAGGATAGTTTTTATGACCAGCACAATTACAACCCCTTAAATATTGGTACGCATACCTACCAGGCAGGAGTTGATTATAAAATAGATAGTACCAACAGCATTGGCCTGCAGGTAAGCGGCTATCAGCGTAATGGCTACGGCCATTATGCAAATGTTTCGGAGCAAAGCAATATTAGCAATGGCCACCTGATAGACCATTTCGATAGTAAGAACCAGCAGCGCAATCACAATAATAATCTGTCTGTAAATCTTAACTGGCGGCATCTTTTTTCTCGAAAAGGAAGAAGCCTTGCTATGGATGCGGATGCTGCCCGGTTCTATTTGCAAAATACTAATACGATAGATGTATATCCGTTTCGGGATAGGCGAATTCACAACTTTCAGCGGGTGCTTAATCCGGTAAAATTTGCTACTCTAAAGATTGATTATGTACAGCCAATAAGTGTTGCTGTCCGGCTAGAAGCTGGCCTTAAAACAAGCTTTGCTACTATTGATAATAATTTATCGTTTATGCGAAACGGCTTCAACGATGCTACCCACTCTAACCGGTTTGAGTACAATGAAAATATCAATGCTGCGTACGCAAATTATTATACCAGCTACCACAAGTGGGATGTACAGGCAGGCCTTCGAGCCGAACAAACCATTGCCAATGGTACCAGCAAAGGCAACAAAGTATTGCACCGCAATTATGTACAGGCTTTTCCCAGCATATTACTCACCCGCCGGATTGATAGTGTGTGGGCTATTACTGGCCAGTATGGAAGGCGTATTGGCAGGCCAGGCTACCAGCAACAAAACCCGTTTGAGGTGTATTTAGATCCACTAACATATACTCGTGGCAATCCGCTGCTGCGACCACAGGTTACCAACTCTTTAAAGCTTAGCCTTACCTATACAGGCCTGCCGGTGCTAGTGGTTTCGTACGACCAAACCAATGATGTAATTGTAGAATATGCTCCTCAACAAAAAACAGTACCAGATGCCAATGGAACGCCACGCCTGGTTAGCTTCAGTGTAGCACATAATTTAGCCAGTGCCCGCAACCTTTCTACCCAGCTCAATTTTCCCTTGAAAGCAGGAAAGGTATTGGATGGATACGGTGGCGTAATTGCCACTTTACAATCTTACAGTGCGTTTTACAGCGGTGCTTATTTCAAAGCCTCTAAATGGAACTATACCATTTTTGCCCAGGCCGATCTGAAGTTTGGTAATAATTGGCTGGGGCAGGTAAGTGCGTATTATGCTACGCCCAGCCAATACGAGTTTATAAGAGCCGGTAAAAACAGCAGCGTAGATGTAGGAATAGCCAGAAAAATGCTAAAGAATAAAGCCCGGTTGAGTTTAAATATTTCTGATGCGTTCTTTTGTGATAAAACATTGGGAACAATTAAATACCAGGACATTGATCTGCGGCTGAAACAGTATAGCGATACCCGCAATATTATTTTATCGTTTACCTACAACTTTGGTAGCCAGCACTTAAAAGCAATTGAATCACATGCTTCTGGTGCTGAAGAAGAAACGAAACGAGTGAAAACAGATTAGGAACAAATAGATTCAACTCTTACAACTGGTTTACTAAACAGATATGCATAAATTATTAATACTGGAAGACGATCATAAAATGGCAGCGGAACTGCGTTTGTTTTGCAACAATCGGGGGTACCACTGTGAGCTGATGTATGATGGCAGTATGTTTTTAAAACAACTGGAAGCTGCCCAGTACGACATGTATATATTAGACGTAAATGTGCCAGTAATAAGTGGCCTTGAAGTATGTAAAAAAGTAAGGGAAAATGATACTTCAATTCCTATTTTGATGCTGACCGCTTACGGTGCTGTAGAAGATAAAGTAAATGCATTGGGAGTTGGTGCTGACGATTACCTGGTAAAGCCCTTTCACCTAGAGGAATTATTTGCTCGTATAAATGCTTTGCTGCGCCGCAGTAATCAGTCAAAAGCTGAGGAAAAGCAATTATTTATAGTAGATGATTTAATCATCAATACATCTACGTCAAAAGTGGCACGGGCTGGTAAAGAAATTGTACTTACACCCAAAGAGTATAAACTGCTGGAACTACTGGCTTCTGCCGATGGACAAACCGTATCTAAACAAACGATTGCCAATAAGGTATGGGATATCAATTTTGAAACTGGCACCAACACTATTGAAGTATATATAAACTATCTGCGGAAAAAAGTAGATAAGGGGTTCGATAAATCGCTTATTCATACCCGTGCCGGATTTGGCTACTACCTAAAGTAAACTGGAATGAATTTAAAGCAACGGTTTTCTCTAACGTTTAGTTCCTTGTTTTCAATAGTACTGGCAATTGTAATGTCAATTGTGTACTACCTGTTTGCTGATTTCAGGCAGGAAGAATTTTTTGATAGACTAGCTGAAAAGGCTGAAACAACAGCTCGCCTGCTGGTAGATGTAAAAGAGATAAATTACGACTTACAGCGTACCATTGACCGAAATAGTGTTACTCGTTTATACAATAAAAAAACAAAGATATTTAATAAAAATAAAAAGCTGATTTATAGTAGCAACGATAGCATCAGTATAAAATGGACAATTGAAGAACTGGAACAAATAAAAGCAGATGGACGAATATTTAAAAAGACCAAGCAGTACGAAGTATTAGGACTGTATTATGGCTCCGGGAAAAAGGATTATTACGTATTGATATCCGCTGAAGATACCTATGGTAATCGCAAGCTGAACTACTTGAAATACTTGCTTTTAGGAGCATTTGTAGGAGGAACTGCATTAGTGTGGATACTATCGCTAAGTGTAAGCCGCAAAAGCTTGGAGCCTTT
>CAXTDG010000055.1:0-13039 GCA_964242675.1 uncultured Chitinophagaceae bacterium | reverse complement strand
CTATTGACTCTTTGAATAGTGAAGTCTGTATGTGGAGATTTGAGAACCGCAGCTACATTAATGCTGCCCGGTTTACTGGAGGTAAGATGAATAGCAATGATGCTATCTGGATTACTGGCAAAATATTCTCGGGTAAACTGAACACCATTGCTCGTATAACTTGTAGTTGCTATGGCGTTTTCAATATTTAATTGCCGCTTGTAAGCCGTTGCATTTTCAGCATTGCTGTAGTTGAAATACAAATCGCCCAAAGGCTGATAGCTGGCTTCGTATTGCGGAAAAGGGGGCGGGTTATTATCCTTGATAAAATACTTCCAGGTTGAACTAAGCGCCACTGTATCCTTCGCATTATTATCGGCAAATACACAAAGCGTTGCGCTGTTATTTTTTACTCCAATCAAGCCTCCTTTATCGAAGTAATTAATTACCTGAATGGCTATGGTATTTTTGCCTGCTTTCAAAATATTGGCAGGTATGGTATAACGTCGGCGATCAGTTGTGCTGAGCATCGAACCAATGCGAACGCCGTTGATATATGTAATATCCAGATCACGGATTCTACCCAAATCGATCATCAATTCTTTGCCTTGCCATTTTGCAGGTAATTGAAAACTATTTCGCATCCAAACCAAGCCGTCCAATCCTTCAAAGCCAACTCGTTCCCAGCCTTCAGGCGTAGGAATTTGCATGGTTTTCCAACCAGCATCGGTGTAATCAAACGAAGCGTAAGAAGTATCTGAACCTGCCGTTTGTAACCAATCTTTTTTTAGTTGCTCATATTCTTTTTCATCAGGATCTTTTAAGCCCATGAAGTTTTTTTCTGCCAATGCCTCTGCTTCTTTTTGCTTACCATTATTCAACAATTGCCGAATCGTATCTAAGTATTGCCAGGCACCAGGGCGGGAATAATTACGGGGTTTTCCACTCCATAAAGTGGATTCATTTAATTGCAAATGATCTTGCGCTACACCACCAAAAATCATTGCACCTGTATGGCCGTTGCCAATAGGCAAAGCTTCCGTCCATTTGGTGGCGGGTTGTTTGTACCAAAGTTGTAATTGAGCCTGGGTATTTATCGCAAATACAAACAGTAATATGGTACAACAAATTATTTTATTCATTCGGGTTTATAAGAAAATCAATAATACACAATGACTGGTAAAAATGGCTCAGAAGCTCAATACATAACGAAGCAAACAAGTAAGTGACATAATAACGTTGCCTTATAAAATCTACTTTCTGTCTTCAAAGAAAAAACAAAAAAAGAGGGGAGCCGCCCCTCTTTAAACTTAACGATTGCCAGATATGGAAACTTAAAATATTGCTCATTTTAATAACCTGGATTCTGTCCGAACTGGGCGCCGTTAGTCAGTGCATCCAGTTCCTCCTGCGGTATTGGGCGAAGTCTATGGTAATCCTGTACGGCAGTAATATCAGGGTTAGTGGCTTTGATTAACGTTGCAAAATTGCCGTTGTTCTTCATCCGCTTTACATCGAACCAACGTTGCTGCTCTCCGGCAAATTCTCTTGCTCGTTCTGCCAGTATAAAATCAGGCGTTATTTGCGCAGCGGTCACCTGCATAGCGGCTGTATAATCAACCGGTGTTTTTTTGGCGGCTCGGGTACGTAAAGTATTGATGTAAGTGGCAGCCTGGCCGACATTACCCAATTGCATTTCGGCCTCAGCAGCAATCATGTACATTTCGGCAAAACGAATAACGAAAATATCGTTATAGCCAGGTTGAGAATTGGCCGTAGCCCGGCCTGGAAAGGCAAATTTCTTTAATGGCACAAATACATTGGAACCTTTGATAGCCTTGTTCCCAGTGGTATTATATGTTGTGTCTCTATCGAATACAAGGTAAGGACGAGAAGATTTATTGGCCACAGATTTTTTGGTTACATACATAGCGGTATCAATACCAACCCGCATTACTTTTCCTATAATGCTGGCATCTTTACCATACTTGGCAACATCGGCAGCCGTCCAAGTGTAGGCGGCATTTGCCAGCCATACTTCCTGAAAACTTCCATCATAGCGGTTATCTCTCACTTCGTCGTAATAATCTAACAAGGTAAGCACTGGCATCAGGCGGCGCTGGCCATCATTTCCATAATCAAGGCTCTGTATTAACCCACCAATTTTTCCACTGTACTGCATCAAATACCACAAGTGCATACGATTAGCATTACCATCGTAATTTGAGCTGGTATTTACCGAAGAATTACTGATGGTATACATTGCCTCTCCACCTGCTTTGGAAATATTTTTATTGTTAGCAGGTAGCCAAAGTGATGCATAATCTGTAGCCAGATCAATTTGCAACATCGTCTTGTTGTCAATGGCTAATTTGGCAGCATCACGGGCTTTTGTAAAATAAGTTGTAGCATCTGTACCGGTAGCATAATAGGCCCGGCTTAAAGCAGCCCTTGCCATTAATCCGTAAGCTGATTTTTTTGTAGCTCTGCTATACTCAAATGTTCCGGTGGTTCCCCAGTTTACAGGTAAGTTGGCTTTAGCAAATTCAAGGTCATCAAAAATCACATCGTAAAATGCTGAAACAGGGCTACGGGTAGCAGTCAGTTCAGCACCTTGTGTTTCGGTAGTACGCAGGTTTACACCGCCATAAAACTCAACAATGTGCCAAAGGTAAAAAGCCCGCATAAAACGCATTTCTGCTTCCCGCTGGTTTCGATCTGCAATGGAGGGATAAGTTACGCTATGAATACGGTTGATACCAGCATTGCACAAGTTCAGTCCTTTATAAAAAGTAGTAAAAGCATTACGACTTGTACCGCTGGAAGAAGACGTAAAACCTTCATAGCGGGTTAGCTGGTTGGTATAGCTGGCCTTATCCGCATTAAACCACAAATCAGTACCGCCTTCACTCATCAAAACGCCATCTTCTTTTCCATAAAAATTGCGCTGGTCGCTGTAGCAAGCATTCACCAAGGTTAGCATTCCTTCGGGCGTACTCCATACAGCTTCTGCGGTGGAACCAGAGGGATTATTTTCATTTAGCTTTTTGCACGATGTGCTGAGTAGCAAGGCTACTGGTAATGCAAAAGGGATATATTTTCTGAATGACATAAACAATTCGTTGATAAATTTTAGAAATCGGCAGTTAAACCAAATACGTATTGGCGGCTAAGGGGGCCTGATTCAGCACCCCCTCTTTCAGGGTCGTAATTTTTAAAGTAATGACTTTTAGCAACTGTCAATACGTTGTTGCCAGTAGCATATAAACGTAAATTAGACGAACCAATTTTACGGGAAACGTTTCTCGGAAAAGTGTAACCAAACGTTACCGTTTTTACTTTGAAATAAGAACCGTCGATATAGCTCAGCGCCTGGTATGCGTAGTAATTAATGAACTGTCCACCTTTTACTGGACGAGGGAAATCGTTGCTTGGATTTTCGGGCGTCCAATAGTTAAATTCTGCTGGGCCACTACCTTCACCGGAAGGATTGTAACGGGCCATAAATTCGGCCTTTGCCATTTGGCCATACCGCACAAATAAGTAAACGCCTAAATCAAAGTTTTTATACGTAAAATTATTTTGTAAACCTAACACGAACTTGGGTACGCTGGATCCTAAGTACTGACGATCCTTTGTATCAATCAGCGAATCGCCATTTAGATCTTGCACATGTATATCACCTGGTTTGAAACGGTTGGCACCGAAGCGGTAATTGTTAGCTTCGGAAGCTTTATCCAGTTGCCAAATGCCTATTTTTTTGTAGGTGTAAAATGACTGGATAGGACGGCCTATTAACCGGGAAGAGTCTTCAGGATTTACACCAGAAATTATATCCATCCCGTTAATCAGTTCCTTTATTTTTTCACTGTTTTTTGTAAATGTGAGCGTTGTATTCCAGTTGAAGTTTTTACTCCGAACATTTACAGAACTCAGTGCCACTTCAATACCCTTGTTTTCTGTTTTACCTACATTTTGATATACAGATGTAACTCCGGTAGAACGTGGTAACGAACGGTCAAGAATCAGGTTGGTAGTAATGGTACGGTAAGCATCAATAGCACCGGTCAAGCGGTTATTGAACAGACCGAAATCAAGGCCCAGATTGGCAGTTGCCGAACGTTCCCATTTCAAATCAGGGTTACCAATACGGGCATTAAATTGATATTGTGTTACCTGCACATCGCCAAATCCAATGTTTTGTGATGGGGTAATGCCGCTTTGTGTACCATACTCAACTATACCATAGTTGCCAGCAGCTCCATAAGTCGCCCTTATTTTCAAGTTACTAATTGCCTTTACTCTTTGCATAAAAGACTCGCTGCTAATATTCCAGGCCACTGCGGCTGATGGAAAATAATCCCATTTATTGCCGGGTGAAAGGCGGCTGACACCATCGGCTCGTTCGCTTAATGTAACCAGGTATTTTCCTTTATAGCTATAATTGATACGACCAGCAAATGACAGATTATTAGAACCTACAAAACCACTGGTTAATGAACGGGAAGTTCCTTCGGTAGCACCTAAATTATAAAACTGTTGAGAGCCTAAAAGTTGTTTGATACCCGTACCGGATAAGTTATCAAAATCGTTTTGCAGATAGCTTTCAATTGCGGTAACTGTGAAGGCATGGTCTCCAAACGAAGTATTATAAGTCAATACATTATCCCAGTTGAAATTGCGGGTAAAAGCATCAGTAACGGTAGCCAAGTTTTGCCGGTTATTTCTCTGCGCCAGTGAATTTGCTGAATTGAAGATCCCGTTGCGGCTAAAGTTGAGTGTAACTCCAAAATTGCTTCTGAATGTGAGGCCTTTAAAAGGGTTAATCTCTAAATAAGCATTGCTTAAGATATTGGCTCTTGCTGTATTATTAATGGCAACTGTATCTCCTCTTTCATCAATAATTGGGCTGGTTACCTTCTGGTTGGCATTACCTAAAGGATACAAATTTGGTCGGCCCAACGAATCGTAAGGAACACCCAATGGAACAGTAGAATAAATTACAGATAAAGGATCAGTCCGGTTATTCTGGTTGAAATAAGCTAGCTGGCTTTGCAAACCAACACGTGCCCATTTAGTAAGTGTTTGGTCAATATTAAAACGCACATTATAACGGGTATAATCGTTGCGGCGCAGCATGCCTTCTTCTTTGTAATAACCCAGGCCTAAATAGATTTTAGTTTTATCGGTACCACTTCTTACGGAAACGGTGTGACTTTGTTGTGTTCCGTTTCTATTTGTCAGATCAAAATAGTTTACCCACTGCCCAGCAGCTACTGCAGCGGCTTCCGTTGCATCGGGAAATAATTTGTAATCATCGGCGGGGCTATTCCAATCGCCGGAGGTGCGGTAGGCTTCTCTGCGAAGCTGAACATAAGCATCTCTTAGCCGTGGCTGCGGATAAGCCGTATAACCATTCACGCCGTAGAAAGCATTATAGGATACGGTTGTTTTTCCTGCTACCCCTTTTTTTGTGGTAATAATGATAACGCCATTTGCACCTTGAGCACCATAAATGGCCGTGGCCGATGCATCTTTCAATACATCAATACTTTCAATATCATTAGGGTTCAAATCGGCTGCATTACCACCTTGGAACCCATCGATGATAAACAGTGGATTATTATTTCCGTTAATAGAACGGTTGCCACGCAGGCGAATATTTACGCCACTACCCGCTGCACCCGAACTACGGGTGATATCCAAACCCGGAAGGCGGCCCTGCAATGCTTCCACAGCATTAAAAGTTGGTGTTTTTACAATGTCCGCCGCTTTGATGCTGGAAACAGAACCCGTTAAATCTCTGCGCTTTACCGTACCGTAACCAATTACAACCACTTCATCCAGCTTGGGTGTAGATGTGCTAAGGGTAACGGTAAGATTGGATGAATTGCCAATAGGAATTTCCTGGTCGGCAAAGCCAATAAAACTGAAAGATAGCGTAGCCCTTGACTCAGAAACAATAATGGAAAATGTACCATCCACTTTGGAAAGCACTGTAGTTGTTTTGCCCTTTTCTGTAATGGTAACACCAGCTAAAGGCTGCCCGTTTTCTTGGTTGGTTACTTTGCCGGTTATGGTTTTAGACTGAGCGAAAAGACTAATACAGGAACAAAAAATAATGAAGAAAGCCAAAAGGCATTTTAATACACTTTTAATCATATAGCAGTCTGAATAATTATTTAAGCTAAGCGGCAATCGTCCTTAATTAAGGCCATTCCGCAATCGTTTTCAGAATATTAAAATTGACGACATTGCCGAGCTAAAACAATGTTTTCTATTCCTGTTTTAATGGAAAATATCACTATTCAAACAGCCAGTCCAGTTCTCCCCTACGCTCAGAGGTAAGGCCGGCATCTCTGGGCTTTAGTGGCTGTTTGCCATCTGTAAAACCAAGCAACAGAGCAATGCCTTTGCCAAGGTCTAAAGTATGGCTGCCCGCAGCAAAAGTGTAGGCATGTACATTTACTGGCGGAAGGCCCGACATCACCAACGCATTGGCAATCTTAATCTCAGCCTGACCGTAATCATTGGCACTAGCATCCGTTTCCAGTTGTGGCTCTGGCAGGTATTTGGGGTTTTTATCTTTATCCTTCAAAAACCCGATCAGTAAGGTTACAGGTTGTGTGCAACGGAATTGTAAATGTGTTCCATTTACCCGTTGCATTTCTTTATTCAGGTACAAGCCTTGCATACCAACTAATTCAGGTGCTACGGCAGCAATATTCACCATGCTGTCAGCGAAAATGGAAGTGCCGTTTTTTACACTATAACTGCTGTCAGCCCCTTTTAACGACTGAACATCAGCTTTCGTAAATGGCAAAATTTCTTTAGGTAAAGCGCCAGCCGGAACCGTTTTTAGTGAATCCAGATGACGAGTAAAATTGTCGAACTCTTTTTGATAAACCGGCAGCAATTCTACCCAGGTTTTCATCGTTGCATTAGTGCCCGGAACCGGAATTTTGCGCTGCTGGGTTTGCATGCTGTTGGCGTACAGGTAGGTATTTTTTGTAAGCGCTGCCAGTTTTGTAAAATGGGCTACACTTGAATCCAGCAACGGAATAGTGCGTTGCAATTCTTCCAGCTTGTGATTGTACTTATACTTCAAAACCTGTATGGCTGCTTTGGCTTTCCAGGCGTAAAATTGTGCTAACTCCTGGTAGATTTTCATATCGTTTTGAACACGTAGAAATTCTGCTTTTTCTTTTGTAACAGAAGGGGCTGCTTTATTAATTGCAGCGACGGCTTTGTTGCCATGTTCAATTACTTCATCTGCAATCTGCATCGGCGTTTCGCCAATATGCTTCTCTCCTTTTGCTTCCTTCTCTGCGTAGTCTACAATCATCTCCCCTTCCGGGCTTTCAGAGGTATATAGTAAGGTAAATAATCCGTAGCGAAAAGGATTAATCAGTTGCGTCATGAGCATACCTAATGTGAGCGTTTGGCGGTTGCCATCCGTGATGCCGTAACGACGTAAAAGCTTAGGTGCTATTTCTCCACTTTCATTCAAAGCTTTTACAACGTTCGCTCCTGCATTTTGAGTGGTACCGTATTGTGCAGCCAATTGCATTGCCCAGTATTTATCTTCCTGTACACTATCCCGTTTACTGTTCCAGGCATAGCGGGCCCAGGCTTTATACCAAATCCAGTCCCGCTCTATTTGCAGCAGGCGGGGGCTGGTATTGTCGGCGCTGTAGGGCCAATCCCAGTAAGAAGATTCAGGGTATAGATGCAGGCCGTTAGCATGATAGATATTGTGCATGGCCTGTACACTTTTCTGAATAAAATGCGTAGCGCCATACCGGAACGGTTCAAGATTGGCCATGATGTGTACATTCTCAATCTGCACTGAGCCTAAGCTGCTTAGTTTGCGATGCAATTCGGCCCAACTGCCACGGGGTTCGTAAGTAGTAAGTGCTTCTCCGTTGAACTTAGCTTCGGTGTACAAATTTTTGTACAGCGGCAAGGCGGCTTTCATCACCTCGGGTGCATCCGTATCGTGTGCCCGTAATACAATAGGCGGCTCCTCTGTTTGGCCACTTGCTTTCAGGCCATCTTTCACACCGGGGATAATCGTTTTAGTAAACCAGTCAATATCATCCTGACCAACGCCTTCCATCGCTTCGCCTAAGGCCAGCATTAAACCCACATTTGGATACTTGGCCACAAAGGCTGCTATGGACTTACGGGTATAGTCGGCTATGTATGGAATGATAGGCCGGTTGCGGTCCTGTGTTTTGATTTTGTAATGCTCTGCAAAAGGTTTGGAAACGATAATATTGTAAAACATCTGGATCACCCAAATGCCACGTTTATCAGCCTCTTTGGTGAGGTAGCTAAACATTTCTTCATTCTTCTTAAACGTGCTATCTGGCACTTCCAAAGCGAAAGGATAATCAGCCAGTTTTACCAGCGAAGCAAACGGATGGCCATTCCACAAGTAGAGCGTATTCATGCGGTTATTCACCATAGAATCCAGCGTTTGCAACCACAGCTTTTTATCGTAAAACCAGGGGAAGGTTTCTGGCGTGTAAGGATATTCGTACACCCCACGGCCAGGCAGATAAGCAGGTTTTTGTAAGCCAATACATTGACCACGCAGCACCATTTCAGGAGCATCGCTCAGCATAATGTTGTCAGGTAGTTTTCCATTGATGGCTACACTATCGGCCATCGCCAGGCAGCCGTATAGAACACCTGATGCTTCAGCGCCTTGTATGGTGATCTGTTTCCTATCGGCTTTGATGTAGAAGCGTTCTTTGATGCTATGATTTGTATCTGTTGAGAGACTGTTTGCCGTGTTGCTTAGCTCATTTCCTTTTTTAAATTGAATAGAAATAATTCGGTTGGCAGTAAGGCTAAGCGTTGAGGCAACAGACGTTTGATAACCGGCTTTTTGCAAAGCTGTAATTAGTTTTTCTACACCAAAATTTGCTCTGCTATTAGTCTTTACTTCATTGGATATAATGAACGTGAGCTTTTCTTTGGTTGGTAGTGCAAAGCCCTTTCCGCAAAATAGCATCATTACCAGTACTAAGCTTATTACCGATCTTTTCTTATTAATCACTGCACACATCATTTTAGTTCGTTCAGGTATTTTTCCAGCATGGTGTATCCATCTGCTCCAATTTTATTTCCGTCGGTTGCGTCGGCAGCATTTAGCCCCCACTTTTTCTCCCAATCATCGGGTATTCCATCTTTATCTGTATCAACAGGTGTCGTAGCTGATTGGAAAGTGCCCCAACCACCAACTGCTGCCGGAGAATCAATGATACCGGGTTTACCGAAAACACCTTTGCCAGTAGCAGTACTAGTTCTGGTTTCATTTACCACTCTGGTATCTACCGCATCTCTTGTAGGTAAAACAGCTCCGGCATTTTTAAGTACGGCTTCATAGGCTTGCATCGCCGATTGGTCAGGTATGGAACTGCTGATAGGAAAGGGAATTGATACGACAGCGTTTTTACTATCTGGCAGTTCGGCCAAATCAACACCCCGATTGTTATTTTTCGTAAGCCCTTTGTTGCCTTCCATTATGTTGCCATTTAGGTACCACTGGCCTATTCCTTTCGCATTTTCGGGCAGATACAGTGCATGGATAAACTTTAGTTCCGAAGGAGTAGCCGGGCCAGGTTTGTAATAGTTGTTCACCATATTTACCTGCGATACGCCACCCGGAATATTTACATCACCACCATAGCAGGCATTGGGATTGCCCCAGTTGTAAATCACGTTGTTTCTATAGTCAACCAGCGCCAAGGTATCGTGTGCTCTTGCACCATTAAATCGTACCGCCCTGCTATTAAGGTGGGCCAGCAAATTGTGATGATAGGTTGCGTTCTGTCCACCCCAAACGCCACCATAAGAACGGTGGCCTTTCATGTGCCCGGCCTCGTACAAGCCTTCACTTACAATGCACCATTGCACCGTTACATTTTTCATATCGTACATGGCGGCACATTCTTCATTAGCCCAGCTAAAACTGCAATGGTCAATAATTACATCATGGCAGTTTTCCATATCAAACCCGTATAAGCCTTTCTTATCTGTACCGCCAGGCCGGGAACGGATGTAGCGGATAATGATATTGCCATGATTGCCTTTAGCCGAAGCACCGTTTAGTTTTAATGAACGATTTTTCAGGCAAATACCATCACCCGGTGCAGTTTGTCCCGCAATGGTTAGGTCAGATCGCTTGATTTGAACATCGGTTTGCAGTTCGATAATGCCGCTAACATTGAAAATAATAGTGAGCGGTTCGCCGGGAAATTGAGTCAGTGCATTTCGAAAACTACCTTCTCCATCGTCATCTAAATTGGAAACTGCTACAACCTTACCTCCTCTTCCACCGGTGGCCCATTTTCCAAACCCTTCTGCACCGGGAAAGGCAATAAGAGATGGAGCAGGCTGTGCCGATGCCCCTATACACAACAACAATAACGGCAGTAAATAAAATGCTTTTGAAAAATTCAATGTATCAATGTTTAATTGGGACAAATGATAGAGATAAAAAAGGCAGGCAGCCGTTACAACACATGAGCATTTGGTATGACTGATAATTCATCCAACCTTACGCCACCGCTTTCGCTACTTTGATAAGCAGCTTCCACGCAAGCCATTGTATGCAGGCAATCTTCTACAGAATTGTCGGGCTGGTCGATAGCGCCATCCATTGCCATCATTACCTGTTCCATACTGCCAATAAACGCATGTGGAAACCAGCCACCTTCTACCTGTAGCCGTTGCCATACTGGCTCTTTCCCTTCTTCCATTATCACATATTCAAATGAATCCGGCACACCACGAGGATAATCAATGAGTACGCCCATGTTAATTTTAATAGCCCCTTTTGTGCCTTCGAATTTGATATACGACTGCTGGTTCTGGTAGCCGAATTTGTGACAATGATTGGTGAGAATGTTGGCCCGAATCAATTCACCATAATCCATGATGATGTTAGTACGAACGGAAGCCAGTTCTTTCATCAGCGGATGCCTTACCGTTTTTGCATACATGCTTACGGGATTACCCAAAAAGGAACGAACCAGGTCGATATAGTGAATGCTATGATAGAGAATTTCAAGGCGGGATTGTCCACGCATAAACGACCATAAATCCCATGGCGTATGCACATTTACATGAACTTCTATATCGCAAACGGGGCCAATATTTCCGCTATCTACTATTTGCCGGGCTGCCTGTATAAATGGTGCATATCGCAGTTGAAAATTAATAGCGGCAATTAGCTTCTTAGCTTGTACCAATTCCAGAATCTGCAGCGCTTCGTCGTACGAATTGCCCATCGGCTTTTGTATCAGTACAGCAGCTTCCTGCGGCAATTGCTCCAACACAGCCATAATTTCTGTAGCCGGTAGCGCTACATCAAAAACGGTATTAGTATTACTATTTTCAATGGCATCGTTCAGGCTTTTATACACCCTCGGTATATGAAATTGTTCAGCCAGACTTGTAGCTTTTTGAATATTGATATCGTAAATACCGCTTACCGGGTAGCCTGCAATTTTATAAGCGGGTAAATGAGCATCGTGTACAATGCCACCGGCACCAATAATGCAAATAGAAATCGGTTGCTGTAGCTGATAGTATTTTGGTGCTGTTATCATGGTGTTCCTCCTAAAAAGTTTCCGTAGGTAAGCGATAGTACTGCGGCTACAAGTACAAGTAAGGCGGCGGCTAATAGCCGTATTGTTCGGGGGCTGCACCGCTTCCACTCTTTCATCAGCAGGCCGGTAACCGTACTGAGCAACACTAATAAAATCATGTGGATGGCCCAACTGGAAAATTCGTAGCGGCCCAGGCGTACATGGCCTAATCCATAAAAGAAAAACTGGCCATACCACAAAATTCCTGTGAGTGCAGCCATTACAAAATTAGTAGAGAGACTTCCTTTGGATGATAAGGAAGTGTATTCTTTAAATGTGCCTGATTTAAGATGCAGATAGGTGCAATAAATTAGTGTTGTAATGAAGGTGCCACTATTAGAGAATATATAATTCACATTCATTCGGTAGTTGCCTGCACCATATTGCCCGGCTATATCGGCTATAGGCATGGCGGCATTAATGGCGAAGCCATAAAAGGCAGACAGAACACCTGCTACAATGCATAAGGGCAGCCCTTTAGAAAGGGAAAAGCCAGCGCTGGAGCCGGTTTGTTTTTCAATATCTTTTTCTTTGCTGCGGCCTGCAATACCACAGGCAGCAATACCCACAGCACCCATCACTATTCCACCTATAATCCAACTTGAACCGGCACCGCTTAGCGTAGTACCCAACGTTCCATTGAGCAGTGGTGGCACCAGCGTACCCAATATGCAGGACAGGCCAACGGATATGGCGTACGTAAGTGAAAAACCAATGTAGCGAATAGCAATATTAAAAGCGGCTGCGCCAATACCATACGCCATGCCCAGCAGCAGCGAATGCAGCATTGCCGTAGACGGTGCCAGGTGCAGTACAGTAGCAAGAGATGGAACGGTAATCCAAGCAACTAAAACGGGGAGTATAAGCCAGCAAACGGCCCCTTGTGCCAGCCAGTAAGTTTGCCAGCTCCAACCCCGTACTTTTCGCTGTGGTGTGTAGCATAGCGATGCACCTGCCGCACCTGTAGCATGAAATAAAACGCCATCAATCAATTGCATGTAGGGCTGGGTTGAAGGTGATAAAAACGGGCTGCATTATCATAGAAAATCTGCTGTGCTACAGTTTCGCCTACTAGTTCTGGGATGACTGTTTTGTAGGCATCCCAGATTTGTGTATAATTACTAGCCAGCAAACTCACAGGCCAGTCGCCGCCACAAAAACAGCGTTCAGCACCAAATTGCTCAATGATGAATGCGATGTACAGTTTCAAATCGGCAGGTTGCCAATTTTCCAGGTTGCCGGATGCAGTTCCGAGACCGGAAACTTTAGCGTAAAAGTTTTTATGACCAGCAGCGGCTTTCATTAAATCGCCCCAAACGCCTAATTCTTTAGAAGCAATCGGTGGCTGGTTTAAATGATCGAAAACCATTTGTAAATCAGGAACGATGGCGGCTACC
>CAXTDG010000054.1:0-13281 GCA_964242675.1 uncultured Chitinophagaceae bacterium | reverse complement strand
TCCTTACTCGGAATCATTTTTTGATCTGGCCGATGAAAAGGGAATTCTGGTGGTAGATGAATTGTACGATAAATGGAGCGGACCAGCCTGGTCGGGTCGCCAGCCGTGGATCGAATTGTGGTTTAAGAATGAAAAGGAATGGATCAAGCGGGACCGAAATCATCCTTCCGTCATAATGTGGAGTTTTGGAAACGAATTACAGTTTCAGGAAGAACGCTGGGGTATACCGACAGGTGATGGTGGGGTAACAACCTATAACATCATGAATGTGGTGGCTAAGCGCTACGATCCTACCCGTAAAACCACCGTGGCCATGTATCCCGCCCGTGCTGGTGGTATCATCAGGGCCAACCCCGATTTTCGTGTTAAAGAAAATATTGTTCCACCTGAATTGTCGACCGTGACCGATGTAGCCAGTTATAACTATACCTGGGAGGATTACCAGGAGTATTTGAAACATGCCCCCAATATGATTATTTACCAAAGTGAGGCTGTAACCAATGAGCTGGCAGCGCCATACTTCGGCATGGATAGAGATAAAATGGTAGGACTGGCCTATTGGGGCGCTATCGAATATTGGGGCGAATCGGACGGCTGGCCAAAGAAGGGCTGGAACTATTCCTTTTTCAATCATTCTATGGAGCCTTTTCCGCAAGCCTGGCTGACTAAAAGCATTTTTAAGGACGAACCGTTGGTACATATTGGTATCGTGGATAATGAAGGGGAATCGAAGATGTGGAACGACCAAGTGGTAGGTCAAAAAGTAATCTCCGCCCACTGGAACCGGCAGGAAGGAAAAAAGTATAATCTCTACACGTACACCAATGCCGATGAAGTAGAATTATTCATCAATGGAAAATCAATCGGCGTACAGAAAAATGATACTGCCATAAGAAAACGCAATACCATTTATTGGAAAGATATTTTATATATCCCCGGTAAGATTACTGCCGTAGCCAGAACAGGTGGAAAAGTAGTAGCACAAGACGAATTGGAAACGACCGGCAAAGCAGTTGCCTTACAAATAGAAGCTGAGAATGCAGCCTGGAAAGCGGATGGCATGGACCTTCAATATGTAAGGGTTTACGCTGTGGACAATAAAGGCCGCAAAGTGCCGACTACTCCCGGAGAAGTGACGTTTGACGTAAGTGGGGCAACCCGCCTGATTGCAGTAGATAATGGCAACCACCTAAGCAATGATTTATTTACAGGAAATAAAAAACTGCTGTACAATGGCTTTGCTATGGCTATTCTGCGTTCGGAGCAAACAGGCGGAACGGTAAAATTAAAAGTGACAGGTGCAGGATTGAAAAGTGTAGAGAAAACGTTTGTAGTGAAATGATTTTAATTTACAAAACGCAATTAAAAGTCCCCACCCAATTATTTATCACAACGCAACGGCATAACGACACTCAATACATTGCTGATTAATACTACAAGGGTACATGAATATATTTTCACATGTAAATAGATGCTTTTTTTAGCTACACAACTATTCCTGCTAAGATGGATATCCAGAGGTTGAAATTTTTGCAAAACGCTGATTGGCACAGTTTTGATAAATGGATTTCCTAATAAAATTTTAACCAACTACCTATGTCTCACAAAAACGCAAAGCTTGCCAAAGCATTTTTTGCAGCTAGCCTGCTGATGGCTATGACTGCCTGCAACAATGCAGCTGAATCTCCTGAAAAAGAAGCAAAAGACAGCATCACCAAAGAAAACAAATCGGTTGACCTAAAGCCTGCCGGCGCTGCACCGGAATGGGGCACCGATATAAAGCCTGAAATGCAGGTAGTAATAGAAAAATTAGCTAGCCTGGGCGGCAAACCCATTGAAACCCTCACTGCTGCTGAAGCCCGTATGCAGCCCACGCCTACCGATGCGGTAATGGCTGTGATGCAAGAACATAACATGGCTATGCCGCCTGCCCTGTGCGATACTACTGGCAAGGATATTCCTATTACTGGTGGCACTACCCACGTTCGTATTTATACGCCAAAAGAAAGCAAACCTTCCTACCCTGTTATTGTGTATTACCACGGTGGTGGCTGGGTTATAGCTGATATTAATACCTACAGTGCCAGTGCACAAGGCTTGTGCGAACAAGTAGGTGCTATTGTGGTATCGGTAGAATATCCGCATGGCCCTGAAAAGAAATTTCCGGCTGCTCACATAGCCTCTTTCGATGCCTACCAATGGGTGCTGAAAAATGCGGCGACTATGAAAGGCGACACTTCAAAAATTGCGGTAGTAGGCGAAAGTGCCGGTGGCAACCTGGCTGCCAACGTAAGCATGATGGCTCGGGATAAAAAAATAAAACTACCCCTGTATGAAGTGCTGGTATATCCTGTGGCTAACAATGATACTGCCAGCGAAAGCTACACTAAATATGCTATGGCAAAGCCGCTTAATAAACCAATGATGTTGTGGTTTATTAAGAACGCTTTGCCTTCGCCCACTACGGCTGCCGACCCACGGATAAGCCTGGTAAAAGCTAATCTGAAAGGTTTACCTCCTACACTTATTATTGGTGCTGAAATAGATCCGCTACAAACAGAGGGTAAACTGCTAAATGATAAACTGAAAGAAGCTGGTGTAACAACAGACTACCAATTGTACGACGGCGTAACGCATGAATTCTTCGGTATGGCTACCGTAGTGCCACAAGCGAAAGAAGCACAGGAACTAGCTACTAAAAAATTGAAATCTGCCTTTGGATTGTAAGAGCAATCGTAATTATCTTAATATATAACAGGCTACTCTTTATGGGTAGCCTGTTGTCATTTATACAATTGCGTTGTTATTTGGATGTGTATGGCGGAGCGGTTTATTGAAGAAAAGTAATTATTGCTTCAGAAAAGGCAGAACACTTGCCTGAGAATTATAATTTGCTTTTAGCTCCCTTCACCGTTACAGTTTTGCCTAATGCACCAAATTCGTGTAGGTCGCCAAACACTTCCAGTCGGATCGATTGATCTAAGCCACCAACTCGTACTGGTTCAAAACCGGTATCCCGAATGAGTTGCTCAATGGTGGTATCAATACTTGTATCATCGGTAGCGTAAAACAATACTGCTGCATCAGGCTTTTGATAAGCAGCACCTGCCAGTGAAGCTGCACCCAATGTGCCTAATGCTTTTGCCAGCTTTGCTCCTTTCGGTAAGGCCACTGCATTTATTTGCCCTGCCGAAGCATTAGCATCAATAATCTTTTTGAAACCGCCCTTGTCATCCGGCGCAATGGGGTTAGATGGATCTACGATGATTTTGCCTTCTAACGCAGCAGCATACTGGTCCAAGAATGGTGCAATGGTTTCGAAGGGAATGGACAGCACAAGAATATCTGCGTCTTTTACTGCGGTTGCAATATCAGTAGGCTGAGCGGATGGTCCCCATTGTTGGGCAAACCCCTTTGCCTTATCTACACTTCTATCAGCAGCAATAAATGGGCGGTTCGATTTGGCAAGATTGGCTGCTACTATTTGCCCAATATTCCCCAGGCCAATAACGGCCACTTTTGAATTGTTTGTCATACTATTTCTTTTTAGTCGTTCGTGAAATGAATACTGTAAAGCTTCATTGAAATGCAAGCTCATTCCAATGACCTAGATTAGGAAATAATATTGATCTGGTTTAAGATTTTAGCTTATTCCGTTTGCTACGCAGGCGACTTAGAAACTCCGGTGTTATACCTAAAAAGGAAGCGATTTGTGTTTGCGGAAGCCGGGTTGCCAGATGCGAATAGCGTTGCGTAAAAGACAGGTAACGCTCCTCGGCGGTGGAGCTGATGTTTTGCAGTAAACGTTCCTGCAGACTTACAAAACTGTTTTCTATCAGCACCCTAAAAATGCGGTCGAACTTCGGGGCTTGTGTGTACAATAAAATGAGATTGGCATAGCTAATTTGTAAAACCATTGTGTCTTCCAAAGCATCAATATTTAGTGCAGATGGCTTGCCACTATGAAAACTACCCAAGTCAATCATCCACCCCTTTTCGGCAGCAAACTGAATTATGTGTGTCACGCCTTTTTCATCAACTTTATACATACGCAGGCAGCCCCGTACTACAAAACTAAATTGTGTACACACATCGCCTTCCTGAAGTGCGTACTGTCTTCTGCGATACAAACGAGGCAAAAACTTTTCTGCAATAAGCTGTTTCTCTGCTTTATTTAGGGGAATCAACTGGTCGAAATATTCCAGTAATGGTTCTACAGAAGCTTGCAACAAATCTGTTTTCATCCGGATGAAGTTATTTTGAAAATCATTTCCCAATGCTATTGCCTATGGCTTACATTACTTTAATTCCCTTTTCTTTAAACTGTGCCAGTAGGCGTTTCAACAACTGGCTTTTAAAAGCTGCTTCTGTATAAATGTTAGTAATCCAAACAGATGCTTTCAGTTCAATATTGTCTGCGCCAAAAGAGTTGATTAATACATCAGCGGGTAGATTTTTCAATACACCTTCGCCCCTGGCGGCTTCTTCTTTTACAATTTTGGTAAGGGCTTCCAGGTCGGTATCCAAGCTCACTTTAAAAGTAAGTTCGCTTTTTAAGTAATCGTTGTTGCTGGTCCAGTTTACCAGCCGGTTACTTAGGAAGTCGCTGTTGGGAATAATGACTTCCGAGCCTACCACTGTTACCATTTTACTACTGCGAATACCAATGTCCTGAATCTTCCCTTTCTTGTCACCGATCTCCACATAGTCGCCAATCTGGAAAGGTTTTTCGAACAGCAGGATAATGCCTGAAACAAAGTTGCTTACAATCATTTGCATACCCAGGCCAATACCTACTGTAAGGGCACCCAGCACAATGGTAAGCCGGGTAAGCGTAATGCCTGATGCCATAATGGCCAGCAGAAAACCAGTCACTACAATAATGAGCCGCAGCAGGGAAAGCTTACTACTTTTCTGCACCGTTTGATGCCCGGCGGTAATGAGCTGGCTTTCGCCAAACAGCAGCCCCACGTTGCGTTGCAGCGAACTGGCGATGTACAAAATCAGAAAGAAGCCCAGGATGTTGCCCAGCGAAAAACTAACGCTACCAAAACTGCGGGTACGGGTAAGGATACCATAGAAAAAATCGAAGGCAGCGCTGGCAATGCCCAGATTAATAAAGAAAACCATCCCCCACAACACAATAGCCAGCAGCGAAAATAATCGCTTTATAGTGCGTCGGGTATGCACCACATTTACTCTTGAAAACAGGCCACCGGTGCAGGAACTCACTTTTATTTGTAGTTCAAAAGCTTCCAGTACAATTTGTATAAATACGGCCAGGCCAATCATTTGCGTAAGGCCTATTACTGCCGTTATGGAGAATGTTTTTGCCAGACTAATGCGGCCAAAAATATTAAGCACAATTGCCAGTGCCTGTAGTAGTAAGAATAAAACATTTACGGGTCTTAAATACCGCTCCCCCATTTTTATGTGCTGTAGTTTTTTGTAAAAAATACTACCCAGGTACAGGAAACAACCGTTGAGGATAATGAGCCATAGCCGCAGCAGCAGCGAATCATTTACCAATGCATTGCTGGCTACCAGCAATACATACAGCACCACGTTGGCAAGCCATAAATTCAGGTCGGGGCGGGGCAGGCGTTTCCATAAATAAACGGTAAGGCAAATGAGTAATAAAAATTGCGTTAGCTCAATGTACAGCGATGGGGAAGACGGCTCGAACAGTGGCGTAAGATTGAGCAGCACAATAAGCGATGCTACAATGGGTAGCGGCTTGAGATAAGTAAAATTTAGCTCTCCTATTTGCTGCTTCAGCGGCGGTTTAGCAGCCTTACGATAGTTGGCAAATGCCCAAAAGAAAAAGCCGATGGAAACCAGCAGCAACAGTACCCGGTTGTCCCATGTAGAGGCAATGAAGTACTTCAGTATTTTGTTTTGCCCCAGGTAGGTACTGCGTACAATATCCTGCATATTATCCTGGCTTGTAGTGGCAGGTGCATCCCACAGGTAAGGCGATTCTTTTTGCAGGGCATTGGCATTGGTACGGCGCAATTGATCGTTGATGATGGTTTGCAGATTGCTAACTGTTAAGTAGGTAGCCGATACATCAGCCAGCACCTGGCTTACTGTATCCAGTTTGGTGCTGGTAGTGGTGCCAACATCCTGCAACTGCAATCGTAGCTCGGTCAATTGGTCGCTATAGAACTTTTTAGCACTGCTATCATTTGCCGAAATAATCAATAACGAATCACTGCTTAGTGCTACGATTTCATTGAGGCTACGTTGCAGGTCGTTGGTTGATTTTGCCAGCGTGGTTCGCCAGCCGGTTAGCTTCTCCTGTGCATCATCCAATATCAGTGTGTAGTTGGTCAGCACCTTATTATCCCACACCTTATCCGGCACCTGCATATCGGCCCCTATCAGGTCCACATTGGCTTTTACTTCTATCAGACAAGTTCGGGCCTTGGTGGAGCCGAAACCTCTTTTATTTAGTGCATTTATTTCGGTAATAAGCGCCTGTGCCCGCTGAATTTTAAACAGCAGTGTATCGGGTATGGTTTGCACACCAGTGGCCGAATCGGTTTGCGCCATAAGCGGCAGCGCAGTCATCATTCCCAGGCTTAGCAACAATGCTATTAAGCAACGCATCTTCCTCATCATGCCCGCAAAAATAAGAAAGCGGAGTTTGGCCCGTGTCCTAGAACCGTGGGTTAAAACCTATGGCTATTGTTTTTCAAACCCCTTCGAGGTGATATTACCTGGTGACAGGAAACAGGTGTTAGCGATTCTCTGTATTTTCAATTGCCACGTCCTTTAGGGCGTGGGTAAATATGACATCACTGTATTGGCTTTAGCCTAATTAGTATTATGCAATTGGGCTAAAGCCAATACAATTTCCTTCTATCATCCACGCCCTAAAGGGCGTGGCAATTAATCATTTCACTTAACTGAATGCCATTGCCTTTCAAGACTTCACTTATTGATATTACCCTTTGCGCTATTCTTCATTAGCCTTCACTACCCACAAACGCTAAAAAAAGGTTTAGGAACGTTAACCGTTTGCACCTAACGCTGCAAATAGGTTTATACTTGTGCATTGCTTTTACAAAACAATTGGACGTATGAAGAATAAAACTCTCCGCAACCGTTTTTTAATACTAGCTATTTTTATGGCAACACTTATTTCTGCTACTGCCCACTCGCAGGAGTATTACAACGTGTTGAAATATGGCGCTAAAAGAGATAGTAGTGCCATTGCCACAAAAGCGATAGAAGCCGCTATCGCCGCTGCTTCCAAAGCTGGTGGCGGAACGATCTACTTTCCTGCTGGTAAATACCTGACCGGCCCCATCCATTTAAGAAGCAACATCACCATCCTTATTGATGCCGGTGCTATCCTGCATTTTACCGATGATTTTGATGCCTACCTGCCCATGGTTCCCTCTCGTTGGGAAGGCACCAACATCATTAATTTTTCGCCGCTGTTTTATGCTTACAAAGCAGAGAATATTACCATCACCGGAAGAGGTACTATTGATGGGCACGGTAAGAAATGGTGGCTCAAACATTTTGCCGTAAACGATACTAAAAGCCCTACCAAGGCTGCCCCCGATAAGTGGCAGCAGGAGTTTATACGAAGCAACCCGAACCTGCCCAAACCGGAGCAATCTTCCTCACTGGACAATCACTTTTTACGGCCGCCTTTTATACAACCCATGTATTGCAAAAATGTACGGGTAGAAGGTATCACCATTCAGAACTCTCCTTTCTGGACAGTGAATCCCGAGTTCTGCGAAAACGTAACCATTGATGGCGTTACCATCAACAATCCGCATTCGCCTAATACGGATGGCATCAACCCGGAGTCATGCCGGTATGTACACATTTCTAACTGCCACATTAGTGTGGGTGATGATTGCATCACCATCAAATCGGGCAAGGATTCGGACGGCCGTGCCCAGGCTGCACCAGCAGAAAACTACACCATTACCAACTGCACTATGCTGGCAGGCCATGGTGGGGTAGTAATTGGCAGCGAAATGAGTGGAGGCGTAAAAAAGATTGTGATTTCAAACTGTGTATTCGATGGTACCGATAGAGGTATCCGCATTAAATCGGCCAGGGGCCGTGGTGGCGTGGTAGAAGAAATACGGGTGGATAATATTGTGATGAAAAATATTAAAGAACAGGCGTTTGTAATGGACTTGCAATACAGCAGAACCGACCCTACGCCGGTCTCAGAAAAGACACCCATCTTCCGCAATTTTCATTTCAGCAACATAACGGCGCAAACCAAAGAAGCCATCTTCATTAATGGCCTGGCGGAAATGCCGGTGGAAAATATAACGTTCAGCGATATTCAGTTTGATGCAGAAACCGGGGCTAATATCAAAGAGGCAAAGAACATTGAATTTCATAATGTGCGGATCAATACGCAAAAAGGATCGGCCATAAAAACGGAGAATGTAAAGGGCCTGGAGATAGATGGCGTAAAAACGCTAACGCCTATTAGCAATACGCCTGTAGTGGCTTTGAACAATACAGAAGATGTATTCATACACAACTGTTCACCCATATTGGGCACCGATATTTTCCTGCAACTGAAGGGTGCACAAACAAAACAAATTACCGTAAAAGGCAACAACTTTAAATATGCTAAGAATGCAATGCAAAAAGAAGAAGCCGTTGCAGAAACAGTGCAGGTAGATTAACAACCCGAAACAGTGCATCAAATAGCTTTTACTATTTTCAATAAGCTTGTTTGAATACAGGGGCCCGTTGGTTAGCTTTTCCATTCATCATTACACCTACTATCATTCACAATGGTGGTTTTCAGATTGTTCCAATACTTACATCGTACCTTGTACGACATTCCTTAAGAAAAAAATGCCATACCAGCCACCGGGAAGAGAAACCTTAAGAGCACTGGAAACAGCGCCCAGTATGTATTTAATATTATCACCTGATCTTATTATTCTTACTGCCAGTGATTTGTACCTGGAGGCCACACACAACAAGCGCCAACAAATAGCAGGCAAACATATTTTTGAAGCTTTCCCGGATAATCCAGCCTTGCCGGATGCAGATGGGGTACAAAATATCAATGCTTCGCTGCAAGAAGTGCTTACAACAAAAAAGCCGCACTACATGCGTATTCAGCGCTATGATGTGCCTGATATTGAAAACCCCGGACAATTTATTCAACGGTACTGGGACCCAAGCCATACGCCGGTATTGAAGGACGATGGAACGATCCATTACATTATTCAACTAGCAACTGATATAACAGATAAAGTATTGGCCGATAAACTTTTGGCGCAACAAATAACGGCTCTTAAAGAATCAGAAAGCAGCGTACAGCATTTCAAGCATTTGGCAGACATTGTTCCGGCTAAAATTAGCAATGCCCTGCCCAATGGAGAGGTTACTTTTTTCAACAAAAACTGGCTGGACTATGCCGGGATGAACTTTGAAGACCTGCGTGATTTTGGGTACCACCAAATGATGCATCCAGATGAAATACCGGGCTTTCAGACACAACTGGGAGAGGCTGCAGCTCAAGGCATAGCATTGGAAAGTGAGATGCGGTTTAAGGATATTAATGGCCACTATCGCTGGCACCTCAATATTGCCTCACCTGTGTTGAATGAAAAGGGCGAGATTATTATGTGGGTCGGTTCTACCACCGACATACAACGTATTAAAGAGGAAGAACAGCGCAAAACAGATTTTATTGGTATCGTAAGCCATGAATTAAAAACACCACTTACTTCACTCTTCGCCTACCTGCAACTCCTCCAGGTTAAATTCGGCACATCTGATAATCAGTTTGCCCAGCGCTCTCTTGAGCAATCGCTGAAGCAGGTGAGAAAAATGAATACGATGATTAATGGTTTTCTAGATGTTTCCCGTTTAGAGACCGGGAAAATGGCTATTGATAAAACCGTTTTTGATATGCAAGGGCTTTTTGCGGAAGTAGAGGCAGAAACCAGCCAGATGAATAGTTCGCATACCATTGTATTCACTTATGCTACTGCTGCACGGGTACAGGGCGACCGGGATAAGATTGGGCAGGTGCTTAATAACTTAATTAGCAATGCTGCCAAGTACTCAGAATTTGGCAGTACCATTCAGGTTGCTTGCACCGCAGACCAGCAGTATGTAACCGTTGCCATTACCGACCAGGGGATTGGTATGCAGCCTGATGATTTGAAACATGTTTTTGAGCGGTATTACCGGGCCGAAACGCACAAATACATATCTGGTTTTGGCATTGGGCTATACCTGTGTGCCGAAATTATAAAACGCCACGAAGGAGAGATTTGGGTAGAAAGTGAAGTGGGTAAAGGCTCGACTTTTTATTTTAAACTACCACAGGAAAAATCGTATGCAAACCACCATTAAATAATTAATTGTACGATCAGCAATTAAGAAGGTGCCTTTGCACTAACCTCCCTACCAATCTTGTTTGTATTTGCTACGACTATCTGTTATAGAAGAAGCCGCTCTACCTTTTTCATCGTTGCTACTCTTTCCTTCATCTCGTTTTTCAACAGGTAAATCTCTCTAATGCCTGCAGGAAAACTTATACAGGCATATAGATGTGCCAGCGCTTCGTTGATTTCATGAATAGGCAACCCCCATTCAAGTAAAACGTCGATGTTTCAGATGTACATTTTTCTATACATAGCTTGCCTCTCCTGGGCTATAAAATAAATACTGTTTCCTGCAAACAATTGTAATAAGGTACCCACCCATTCAGCAGCACAAAAGCTGGTTTTAATACTATGCTTCTACCGGCAGCGTAAACCAAAAGGTACTTCCCTTCCCCTGTTCACTTTCTACGCCTATTTGCCCGCCATGCCTTTGTATAATTTCTGCACACACATATAGCCCAATACCAAAGCCTGCTATAGTGCCCATTTGCGGACCTTGTGCCCGGTAAAAGCGGTCGAATAGTTTTTCTTTATCTTCTATTGCCACGCCCATGCCTTCATCCTTTACGCTTACATATGCCATCCCATCCCTTGTTACGCAGGCCACTTGTATGGTAGTACCATTGGTCGAATATTTGTCGGCATTACTAATGAAGTTGTTGATTACCTGGCCTATTTTATCCCGGTCGGCGTTTACAAATGTTTCTTCTACCGGCTCAAATACCAGGCGATGGTTACTAATGGTAGCTTGTGTATCCTCTTCTACTTCTTTCATCAGTATAGCTATATCAAAGCGTTGTGTATCTATGTAAATTTTGCCCGATTCTAGGCGGGATACATTTAAAAAACCATTGATCAGCGTCGTCATTTTTTTCACTTGGCTATTCGCTTTATCCAGCATGTTGCTCGTAAAGGCATCGTCATTTTTATGGGCCTTCAGCTGTAGCAATTGCACATAGCCGTTTATAGAAGTAAGAGGTGTTTTCAACTCATGGCTCACCATGCTAATGAAATCATTTTTACGTTGCTCATCCTGCTTTTGCTCCGTAATATCCAGCATCGTTCCGGCAAAAAAATCGCCCTTACCATCTGTGCCAGGGTATAGTTTACCGGTAGCTTTTACCCAACGCAACTTCTTATCGTGCCAGCCGGTAATAGGATATTCTATCTGATAGTCTTTGTGGTTTGCAATAGTGGCATCTATTGCTGCTACCACTTTTTCACGGTAGTCGTCTGTTATCTGGTTGATGGCTGTTTTGTAAGGCAGTTCTTCATTATGGTAAAAACCAAATAATTCCTTCAGCCGGGCCGAGGCAGTAAATTTTTGGGTATCCACCTCAATATACCAGGTACCCAGGTTGGTGGATGCTACTGCCAGCCGCAACTGCTCATTAGCCTGGTCTGCAGCCTGGCGGCTTACTACCCGTTCCGTTACATCTTCCATTATCAGCAGCAAGCCCATTACTACCCCAGCATCGTTGCGGATGGGCTGGTATACAGAGGAAAGATAAAAAGGCTCCATTTTATTATTTCGAAGCAGGTAAATTTTCCGTTCATGATACCGGAAGGTTTTGCCTGAGCGATAGGTTTCATTCAGGTAATCAATAAAAGGCTGATCTCTTAATTCCGGACGGGCCTGTTTAAAAGGTTTATTGATGACGGCTTCCCGGCTGTAGCCCCATAGTTTTAAAGCATTGTCGTTTATTTCTGCAATGGTCAGTTCTTCGCCCAACAGCAGGGCAATGGCCAGGGGCGATTGCTCGAAAATGGCTCTGAATTTATTTTCGTTAACTGCCAGCAGATCGTTCACCTCCAGCAATTCCTGGTTGGCAGCCAGTAGTTGTTCATTACTGGCAACCAGTTCATCGTTAAGTGTAATAAACTGGTCGTTCGCCTTTTGCAGCCTTACCTGGGCTTCCTTTTCTTCCGTTATATTCAGGGCCACGCCTATCAGCCATTGAGGCTTGCCTTCAGCATCTTTAATACTGCTTACGTTCATCCGTACCCAGATGGTGTCGCCATTTTTTCGAACGTATCGTTTCACAATATCAAAAAAAGGAATTTCACCATTCGTCAGCTGCTCCAGTAAGTTTTTATTGACCGCTAAATCTTCCTGGTGCGTAAGGTTGGTGTAGGAAAAAGCAGGCAACTCCTGTAAAGTGTAGCCCGTAATATCAGCATAGGTTTGGTTGGCCTGCAAAACCTTTCCTTCCGTATTGGTAATCACCATTCCCACAGCAGAGTTGGCAAAAGCACTATCGAACTGTGCCTGCACCTGACGCAGTTTTTCATCCTGGCTCTTTTCTACACTTATATTTTGTGCGGTACCCGAAAAGCGGTAAGGCTCATTTGCCGCATCAAAATATACTTTGCCCTTGCAGTGTAGCCAGCGCAGCACCCCATCTTCTGCACCAACGGTGCGAAAACGAATATCGTAACGGCCACCCGATGCCGGTTGTAAGGCATATAGCACAGCTTCGTTTAACCTTTGCCTGTCATCAGGGTGCACGTATTTTTTCACCTGTTCATAAGGTACAATATCGTCTTTCGAAAAACCATATAATTGCTTACACTGGTCGTCCCACTTTACCATACGATTGGCAATATCCAGATCCCAGGTTCCAATCTCGGCTGCATGTAGCGCAAAGTTCATCCGCTCCTCCGTTTCTTGCAGCAGCCTGTGTTCCAGCACCTGGCTGGTAGTATTTACGGCAGTATTTACAATGCCATAAATATGGCCCTCGCCATCGTACAGTGGTTTAAAGGAATAGTTGAAATAAGCAGTTTGCATACTGCCATCTATTAAAAGCTTTGCCTGCCCGTTGGGGTCGTTAAAAGATCGGCCGGTGCGGTACACCTCGTTCATCTGATCTTCAACTAC
>CAXTDG010000053.1:0-13338 GCA_964242675.1 uncultured Chitinophagaceae bacterium | reverse complement strand
AAGCGGTGGTTCGGATAAACCATGCATCTAGCGGATAATATAAAACCGGTTTATCGGTACGCCAGCAGTGCGGATAGCTGTGTTCGTATTTTTCTACTTTAAACGCCTGGCTACGTTTTTTTAGTTCTACGCTGATATCTACGTTCACATCTGCATAAGCCGGGTCGTCTTTATAATTTTTTACATAGCGGTTGCTGAACTCTCCGAGGCCATCCACAAACTTGCCCTGGCGGTCCACCATGGTCAGCATACCGATGTCGTATTTCTTGCCAACCTTATAGTCATCCGCACCGAAGGCCGGGGCGGTATGTACAATGCCGGTACCATCTTCCGTGGTCACAAAATCGCCCAGCATTACCTGGAAAGCATTTGGATTATCAGTCTGGTTCGCTTCAAACTGGAATAGTTGTTCGTACTTTACGCCTTCCAGTTCTTTACCGGTAAACGAGGCAACAACTTTATAAGGCAGGTATTTTTTCTTATTTACCAGCGTATCGAAAGCACCTTTCAGTTCCGCATGGCCTTCAATTACATTTTCAGTATCAGTACCATCCAGCCAGCCATGTAGTGCTTCATACAGGCTTTCGTTATCTCCTTCTTTCCATTCGTTTTGGTGCTCCGGGAAATACTTGTGCAGTAACGCCTTCGCCATGATGATGTTGCTAGGCAGCGCCGTATATGGGTTGAAAGTTTTCACCAACACGTACTCGATGTTTGGTCCAACGGTCAACCCAAGATTACTAGGTAATGTCCATGGCGTAGTCGTCCACGCCATGAAGAAGGTGTTGGACAGCGAAGGATTATCAGCAGTAACGAACAATGAATTATTACGTTCGTCATCAGCCACTTTAAACATGGCCACAGCACTCGTGTCCTTTACATCTTTATAACAACCAGGTTGGTTTAACTCATGGCTACTCAAACCCGTACCGGCAGCTGGGCTATAGGGTTGTATGCTTACGCTTTCGAACAACAAATCCTTGCTGTACAGTTGCTTCAGTATCCACCACAGGCTTTCAATGTAGTTGTTATCGAACGTGATGTAAGGATTCTTCAGATCTACCCAGTAACCCATTTTCTCGGTCAGGTCGTCCCATTTATCCTTATAGCGGAGTACCGTTTCCCGGCATTTCTGGTTGTATTCTTCAACGGTTATTTTGGTGCCTATATCCACTTTGGTAATGCCCAGTTCCTTTTCCACCTGCAATTCTACCGGAAGGCCATGGGTATCCCAGCCGCCCTTACGTTTTACCTGGAAGCCCTGCATGGTTTTGTAGCGACACACCAAATCCTTTAGCGTACGGCTAATGACATGGTGAATGCCCGGCATACCGTTGGCACTGGGCGGGCCTTCGTAAAATACAAACGGCGTGGCACCTTCACGGAGATCCACGCTTTTTTGGAAAGCCTGCTCCTGCTTCCAACGTTCTAATATTTCTTTCTCTAATGCGGGTAGGTTGAGGCCGGAGAAGGCGGTGTATTTTGCTGCCATACAATATTGCTGCTTACTTCTTTTTTAAAGAGGGGTGCAAAAGTAAGGAATGATGGCCCGCATAAAAAACAGTGTAGCAAGTGTGGACGATGCAGTTAACAGCGGCTCACCTGCTGAAAATATATTGATTTGGTCTACAGGAAATACCCTTTCTGCTTCACTCACTATCCTATACTGTCATTACAGGTCTTGATGCTTTATCTGAGAATCATAAAGTTGAACCTGAATCTGATTAGATTCATTCAACCTTTCAGTATTGAATTTCTTCCGATTTTTGTATAAAGACCAAACTTTCAGAGTGAGAAAAACTTACGCCCTGCTCATAGGATTATTTTGCTGTGCTATTGTACCTGCCTATACACAGATAAGTGCTTATAGCTTTGCCGCCCGTTCGGGTACTTACACAAGCGTTACCAACGCCACAGCCGTTGACCTGTACGCCAACGGTAGCGGTGTTTCCGGAGCTATTGCTATAGGGTTTGATTTTGTTTTCAATGGTGTGCCCTATGCACAGGCAGTAGCTACAGCAAGTGGTTATTTGTCTTTTAATACCTCAGCTACTTCTACCTCGGTTAATAATCTGACGGCATCGGCCGCTACCCTACGCCCTTTGATAGCACCGCTTTGGGATAGTTTGTTCAAAATTTCCGGATCCCAGTTTAATTATGTTACTACCGGCACACCCGGCAGCCGCATCTTTACTGCCGAATGGCGAAACTGGATATGGAATGGCACCAACGGTGGTATCGTGGTTTCTTTTCAGGTGAAGCTGTACGAAGGTTCTAATAAAATTGAATTGTGGTACAGTTCCCCATCCGAGGATTATAATAATAAAGGTTACTCGGCTTCCATAGGCATTGCTGGTAGTGGTACGGGGAGTGGTAATTTTTTATCGCTCAGTAATGCCGGTGCATCCCCCACGGTAAGCTCTTCTGTGGAAACCACTACTATTTCTACTCCTATGACCACTGGTCAGGTATACAGCTTTACCCCTCCGCCTGCTTTACCGCTTGATATAGCCCTTGCTGGCATCAGTACAAGTACAAGTGCCTGCCCGAATACGACTACATCCCTGAGTGTAACTATAAGAAACGCTGGTACTAATACCGTTAACTTTTCTGGCAACAATGCTGTTGTGAAAGTAGATGTAAGCGGCCCTGTTGCTCAAAGCCTGGCGGCTACGCTGGGCAGCGGCACACTGGCACCGGGTGCTTCCCAGGTAGTTGCCTTTTCTCCAGCAGTTTCTTTTACTACTGGTGGCACGTATCTTTTTAGAGCTTCGGTAACGATGGCCAGCGATGGTAACGCAGGTAATGACTCTAGCACTATAGCTTCCCGGATTATTACTGCTACGCCGCCCTGGAGCGAACCGTTTGCTACCACTACATTACCTGCCGGGTGGAAGAATACCGGCTGGTACATCAGCCCGACCGTTAGTGGCGGCCTGACCGGCAACCCCGGATATTTCATCAATAAATCTTTTTTCAGTGATACGTCTGTGGGTACGTTTACTACACTCCCGATTGGCCCTCTAAACAATAAACATCAATTAAAATTTGATTACCGGCTTTCCAATACTTCCAGCCCCTATGGGCCGCCTGCGGCTAACTGGGGCCACTTTAAAGTACAGGTAAGCACCGATTGCGGCAATACATTTACCACCATCGATAGCGTAACAAATGTTGGCACCGGCTGGGTTACCAAAACACTTTCTTTATCTGCTTACGCCGGGCAATATGTATCTGTAAGAATAGCTCCTAAATGGACGGCTGGCAATTACAATCTATCAATGGATAATTTTCTGGTTGATACTGCCATTGCCATAGATATTGCTCCTACCAGCATTATTACCAACAATACCATCTGCCCCGGCAGCTCAGTGCCTGTTAGTATCGTCATTAAAAACAATGGTGCAAATGCTATTGACTTTGCTACGAACAATGCAACTATTACGGTAAACACAACAGGGCCGGTAACGCAGACTTTATCAGCAACCCTTACGACCGGCCTATTGGCTTCCGGTGCTTCGCAGACAGTAAGCGTAACGCCTAATGCCAGCTTTTCTACAGGAGGTACCTACACCTTCAAAGCGGTGGCAACAGTGGCAGGTGACGAAAATAGGGGCAACGATACCCTTACCACTACTACTACCATCATTGCTGCCACCGCCCCCTGGACGGAAACTTTTACAGCGGCCACTATCCCTGCCGGATGGTCGGCCAGCGGATGGACGGTAGGAACCGCAAGAGGTGCAACGGGCAACCCGGCTCCAAACATTTATACCACCCTCAGCAGTACAGACACGACTCGTAGCTTTACCATCTTACCCATTGGCCAACTGCCGGCAAACTATGTATTGAGCTTTGACTATAAACTGTCCAACTATACTAGCCCTTACCTTACGCCTCCTGCCGGTTGGGGAAACATCAAAGTGCAAATTAGTACTGACTGTGGCAACACTTTTACCACGATTGATAGTATAGCAGATGCCAACGGTTTATGGACGACCAAATCTTACTCTCTAGCTAATTATGCCGGCCAATACATTACCATAAAAATCGTAGCTACCCGCACTTCCGGATATTATGATGTGGCTTTTGATAATTTTTATGTTTCTCCGCCTGCTCCCTGCACGGCACCAGTGATAAGAGATACGGATTCTTCCGTTACCGCCACAACAACAAGAATTCATTTCAGTGGCTCCGGCAATAGCTTTATAACAGAATACGGACCGGTTGGCTTTGCACCAGGCACAGGTAGCAGCCCCGGCGTAAATGGTACCATCGTCACCTCAACCGGGCTGACGGCGTACCTTACCGGTCTTACCCCTGGTACCAAATACTATGTGTATGTCCGGCAAAACTGTACTGCTTTAAACAACGGCTATAGCAGTAATAGTCCGGTAGACTCCTTCACCACGGAAGGCCTGCAGAATGATGTACCTGTTGGTGCTTATGTATTGACCGTTAATGCTGGTTGTACTGGTGCCCCTTATACCATCAACGGAGCTACCCGGTCAGCTAATGAACCGGCCGTTTCCTGCTCTGGCAGCCTGACCGGTGGCAAAGTTGTGTGGTTTAAATTTGTGGCTCCTACCAGTGGTTTTGTAAGGGTTTCTACAGATGTGGCCGGCAATACACTGCTGGATACCAGGGCAGCCCTTTTCTCCGCCGGTAATGCTGCCGACTTTAGTACGTTTCAGATAATTGCCTGTGATAATGACAATGGTGTTATCAGTAGCAATGCTTCTATTTTCTATGCTACCGGTTTAGTACCGGGCCAGTATTATTTTATTGCAGTAGATGGGTTCAATGCTACTGACACAGGTAGATTTTGTGTGCAGGTACATGAAGTGAACACCAGCATGATGGCCAGCACAGGCAATTGTAATTCCGGTCAGGTATTATCCAACCATCTGGCTGACTACAAAGGATGGTTGTCAATGACGAACTCCAATGGGCAACTAATTGGAAATATACGTTCCAATACCACGCTGCCTAACCCGGTGTCTTATACTTCATCATTGTACGTAAATACCGATTCAGTACGGCAAGTGGCTACTGGAGAATATTATCTCGACAGAAACTTTTCAATCGTAAACAACATTCCTTCCGCCAGTAATTATGATGTGCAGTTCTTCCTGCTGGATACTGAATTGACCAGATTACGGAACAGTTCCGCTACTGCTTCCTTAAGCAACCTGAACGTAACACGGGTAAAAACAGACTCTACCTGCCGGGCAGCTTATGTATCCGGTGGGCCGGGCAATGATACACTCCTGATACAAACCGAATCAGGCAGCAAAAACGGTATTAGCTGGGTAGTAGTAAACACGGATCGTTTATCTAATTTTTACCTGAATGCCGGTTTGTCTCCTTTACCAAGAACGTATGTCTTTACCGGTAGCGGCAACTGGAGTAACCCGGCCAACTGGAGCGATAATACACCGCCGCCTGCTGTACTGCCTCCCAATTGTGTTATCGAAATAAAACCTATGGCAGGTGGTCAGTGTATTCTGGACATTTCGCAACGTATTTCCTCAGGCGACAGGTTGAGAATCAAGAGCGGAACCAATGTTGTCATTCCGGGTGCTGTAATTATTCAATAAAATCAGAAGTTGAGTAGTATCGCCTGTACCTCAATTAGTTGGCTTTCGGCACACGATGTATTTACAGGAAGTTTCCAAAACCGACTATTATTTACAGTAAAATGATGACCATTTTGTTCCTTTCGTAAAAAACGATGCGAATGAGAAAAATAAGAAATTGAGGCAGCAGAATGCTGTTTCTGCTCCTCTCTGTTTTACCAAAACACTTGCGCTTATGAAAAAGAAAATCTTTTTCGCTTCCCTCGCCATTGTAATGCTCTCTGCCTGCTACCACGTAAAAGACAAAAGCATAGGTACTAAGGATGCTTATATTCCTGTTTATGCTCCCGAAGCTGGCAGCCGGCAGGTATCGTTCTCAGGGCCGCGGCCCATTAAACATGCTGGTAAAATTGTATTATACAACAACCTGCTGTTTCAGGTAGAGCAGGATAGCGGTATTCATGTTTTCAACGTAAGCAATCCGGCTAGTCCGCAACGGATTGGTTTCATCCGTTCGCCGCTGTGCAAAGAGGTAGCTGTAAAAAACAATTACCTCATCACCAATAACCTCGACGATATGGTGGTGATTGACTTTAGCAATCCAACTCTTATTAAAGAAGTAAAGCGATTGTCAGGAGAGTTCCCGGAAATGAAGCTGCAATACCCACCACAAACCGGTGTATACTTTCAGTGCCCCGACCCATCAAAAGGCATTGTGATTGGCTGGACTTTAGGAAAAGTAGATAATCCGCAGTGTAGTCGGTAGAGAAGTTTAAAGTTCAAAATTTAAAGTTCTGAAAGCTATACTTACAATCTCTCTCATTTCCTCTCTAATTATTCTATTCATCCGTTGATTTAGTGAATCTAATTCCTACAATGAAAAATTACTTCCTACTCATTATTATAGCCATATTCATTTTGAGCAGTTGCTCCAAAGATGGCGCTGCTGTAGATAGCCAAAGTTCCGGCAATTCTACCGGTGGCTCTATGGCCCGTTTTACGCTGGTGGGCAATTACCTGTACACTATCAACAACCAATATCTGAAGACTTTCAACGTAAGCAATCCTGGCAATCCAACGCTAGAAAGTACCGTGAACGTAGGGCCAGATATTGAAACCATTTTTCCGTTTAAAGGCAACCTGTTTATTGGTAGCAACCAAACCTTATATGTATACAGCCTGAGTAATCCTGCCAAGCCGTCTTCTAATTCTGCTACCAACTATGTAGTTCCTTTCAGGGCTTCAGACCCTGTGGTAGCTAATGATACGCTGGCATATTCTTCTTTAAGAAATACGGGTACCACAGGGGGTACTTTGACTATTATGAACATTCGGAATGTACAACTGCCTGTTGTGCTGAACCGCATAGCGCTTTCTACCAGCCCTTATGGATTAGGACTGATTGATACAGCGTTGTATTTATGCGAATCGAACGCTGGGCTAAAAGTGTACAGCCTGAAAGCAAATGCCACCAGCCCCACGGTGCGAAAAACGATAAGCGATGGCGAAACTTATTACGATGTCATTCCTTCTGGAAACCTGCTATACACCTGGATAGCAGGAGGCAACAGCATTTTCAACATAGCGGACCGCATGAATCCGGTACTACTCTCAAAAACCAAAAACTAACGCATGCGCCAATTGCTGTTAGTTTCCTATTATTGGCTCATATTCAGTTCTGCTTCTTTTGCACAACCAGCTTACGATACTGTAGCACTTACAAAATCTGCCAACCCGTTTTACCTGAAGCTGAACCCCTTTGCATTGCTGGAGTTTGATGGTGGCATTGGTATATCGGGAGAATATGTCTGGACGAAACGCAAGCTGGGCTTTCAATTAGAAGTACAGCCTGTCCTTTTTTCTTATGACGGTGTATTGGAAGATGCAGATGGAACAGCAGGATTTGAGTCGCCGGAGAATACCATTGAATCAGCAATGCCCGTAGGATTTAAGCTGCGGCCGGAAATCCGCTATTATTTCAATGCCCGAAAGGGACTGTTCAAAGAAATAAAGGAAACGATGAAAGACATTATTCCCTGGCGAAAAAGCAGGACACCCATTCAAACCTATGTGGCTATTGATTTTTTATACAAGTACACGCAAAGGGAAAGATTAGGCGATTTGCTGGTGAGCAACGGCGGCGTTGGAACCAGCTACCGGCAAAGAACTACTTATACAGATGTGAAAAAAGTGTTGGGATTCGATTTGAAAGCAGGGGCTATATCACCCATCGGAAAATCGAACCGCTGGCTGATAGAAGCATATATTGGGCTAGGCTACCGGCACAAAACATACAGTTACAAAAACTTACCACCCGGTGTAAGTGCCCCGGCTCGTAATCTTTTTCTTGTTGCCAGATCACCCACTGATAACAGAGAAAACTTAGGCCTTAAGGTCAATGGCGTTTCTTTACCTGCTACGTTTAAACTTGTGTGTCGTTTATGATCAAGCCTATAACACCAGTTCCTTCGCAGGGTCCCAAAAGTGTTTTTCAAAATCCTGCACGGTATCATTTTCCACTTTTACGCCATCTTTTTTCAGCATTTTTTCCATAGCATCTGGCGTGGAAAAATGTTGCTTGCCAGTAAGCATACCATTTCTATTCACCACCCTTTGCGCTGGTACTGCTGGCTCTGCCATGCCAGCAGCATTCATAGCCCACCCAACCATGCGGGCACTCATGCGGGTTCCTAAATAACCAGCAATAGCACCATAGCTTGTTACCCGGCCTTTAGGTATCAGTCGCACCACCGCCCATACATCTTCAAAAAAAGAATTGCCCGGCTGCCGGTTGGTAGCGGTAGCAGAAACGTTCTGCTTTTTTATAGTAGTGACTGATAGCTTCTTTTCTTTCATACATCCGCATTTTTTTGGTTTTGATGTAGTAGTTCTGATCGCCTTGGCTTAGGTACATTTTCAAAATCGAAAGGGCAATGCCTGCAACCGTTTCCACAGCAATAGCCACGGTCTGTCAGGTACTTTTCGGTAAGCACCATGTAGCCATTTTCGTTGTAGTAAAAATCTATGTTTTCTGTGAGTTGTGACAAGCCATTTACGATTAGATGAGGTAATAATTAAATGGCTTCACTTTCAATCAGCACATTTTCTGTATCATCTTTTTTATTGGCAATCCAGTACAAGACGCCGCCCATTATAGCAAAGAAAATAACGCCTAGTAAGTAGTAGCCATTTTCGCCCAAAGCGTTGGTGAGGCTATGCTCTGCACTCCACTTTGCCAGCACTTCACTTACATTATCGTTAGCGGTAAGGAAAGCTACAATTACACCGGCAACAGCGCCACCAGCTACCAAACCGGTAGCAAACAAATTACCCTTACCAAGATCATCTTCTTCTGCAATTGCATTGGCCGAAACCTTTTTTGGCTTTCTTGCTTCCACTATTCCCCGTATGGCACCGCCAATAAAAATAGGCAGCGTGGTACTTAGTGGCAGGTAAGCGCCTACGGCAAATGAGAGCGATTTGATACCGCATAATTCCAGTGTGACGGCAATAAAAACACCTACTAATACGAATTGCCAATCGAGATTGAACGATAAAATGCCTTTGATCAAAGTAGCCATCAGTGTGCCTTGTGGGGCGGGATATTTATCGGTACCAATAGCATGTTGAATGCCTTGTGCCAGCATTTCTCTGGAAGGTGTATCCAATATTTTTACGGTAGCACCAATGGCTAATGATGAAACAACGGCCCCAACAAATAAAGCAATCTGCTGATTACGAGGCGTAGCGCCAACAATGTAACCGGTTTTTAAATCCTGTGAAGTAGCACCCGCATTGGCTGCCGCAATACAGATCATTCCACCTACAACCAGCGCCATTGGTTCGTACACTTTTCCTGTCCAGCCTACGGCAATGAAGATGAGGCAAGTGCCCATGAGGGTAGCGATGGTCATGCCGCTGATAGGGTTGTTGGAAGATCCAATTAAGCCTACAATTCGACTACTTACTGTAACAAAGAAAGCCCCAAAGATGATAACCAAAACCCCTAAAAGCAACTTGCTTAAAATAGTATCTCCTGGTACTTGAGGCAAAATAGTAATGAGTAAAATAAGTCCAAGGCTGCCAATACCCACAATCTTCAAACTCAGGTCACGGTCGGTACGGCTAATAGCTACTGGTTCACCTTCTGTTTTCTTAATAGAACCGAGGCTGCTTTTGAAAGAAGAGATGATGGTAGGAATAGTTTTGAATAGTGTAATGAATCCCCCCGCTGCCACAGCACCGGCACCAATTTGACGGATATAGGCTCTATAAAGCGCTGCCGAAAAATCGGCAAACGTATGCTTCATCGGATCCCAGCCACCAGCACCACCCGGCGTAGCAAGATTGGCCAGATAACCTAGCTTTACTTGCTGTGCGGCGATCACATCTGGAGGTACTAATGTAGCCAGCAACGGAATTAATACAAACCAACTCAACACCCCACCTGCCACCAGTACCCCACATATCCGTAGGCCAATGATGTAGCCAACGCCCATATATTCCGGTGTTATTTCACCGCTAATTTTTGCCGAAGGAAAATACTTGCTGGTTTGTTGTGTCATGTAGGTTGGTACCTCTGCAACCACATGAAATATTTTTTGCAGCATAGCATATACAAAAGCAAAGCCTAGTCCTGCAAAGGCCGTCTTGGCAAAATCTCCACCCTTTTCTCCGGCTTTTAATACGCTGGCACAGGCAGTTCCTTCCGGGTAGGGGAGCGTACCATGCTCCTTTACAATCAAACTACGCCGAAGCGGTATCATCATTAATGTACCGAGTATACCACCGAAAATAGCCAGGATGAGTATCGTCCAATAATTGAAAAAATTAGCACTCTTTACTTCGCTTAAAAACAAGAAACCGGGCAGTGTAAATACCACACCAGCAGCAATACTTTCGCCGGCACTGCCAGTGGTTTGAATAATATTGTTTTCGAGGATCGTCGTTTTAAAAAGCCTGCGACCCAGCGTAATCGCAATTACTGCAATAGGAATGGAAGCACTTACTGTAAGACCAGCTTTTAGTGCTAAATAAACAGTAGCTGCACCGAAAATAATTCCAAATACGCTGCCTAGCAAGATGGCTTTGGCAGTTAGTTCTTTCATATTTGTTTCCGGCGAAACAAAGGGCTTGAAGCCATTGGGTTGGTCGCTCATAAGCAGTTTTTAAGAAGCACTAAAATAAAAAAGGTGGCATTTGCATACCACCTTTTGTTTATAACAATTTGATCTACTTAATTCCGTGCATCAGCTTCCTTAAACGGAAAGAAAGCAGGAACAAAATAACGGCTGCAATGCCTGCAAAAAATACGAATATCATGAAGTAGGTATGCAGGTTATCAATAGTAATGCCTAATAGCACAGGCTTGGGTCCGGTCGACTTGGGGTCGGGGTACAACGAACTCATGGTACCTGCCAGTTTGTTGCCTGTGGCAATGGCCATGAACCATACGCCCATCATCAGCGAAGTGAAGCGGCCAGGGGTTAATTTATTTACCATTGAAAGGCCAATAGGGCTAAGAAACAGTTCACCTACCGTATGTAAAAAGTATAATCCGGTAAGCCACAAAATGCTCACCTTCATAGTTGGGTCGCCGGTGGTGCCAAAGGAAATGAACAGGAAGCCGAGTGCCAGGAAACCTAAGCCCAATGCTTGTTTCATTGGTGCTGGTGGTTCTATCCCTTTCTTAGCCAGCCAACCCCAAAGGCTTGCAAAAATGGGAGCCAGCAGTACAATGTAACCTGCATTGAAACTTTGGAAATAAGAGGCTGGCATTTCCCGGCCAAAAACATGTCGGTCGGTTTGTTCATCTGCAAAAAAGGTAAGCGATGCTCCTGCCTGTTCAAAACACATCCAGAAGAAAATTACAAATAGCATAATGATTACGATTACCCACAATCGCTGTCTTTCTATTGCCGTTAGCGAACGGTCGGTAAGGATAGCAAATGGTGTAATGAGCGTCATGCCATAGATAGCACTACCCCAAACATCAACACCCAGCGCAAAATGAATGACACAGAAAGCAGCAATGATGCTAACGATGATAATGGCTAGTTGGGTAGAACTGAAACCGGTTTGACCGCTTTCTGAAACACTGATATCTTTCGATTTATTAGGAACCGCACCCAACGCTTCACCAGTAGGCGATACTACATACTTGTCTTTAGTATAGTAGAAAATAACAAGACTTATCAACATACCAATACCCGCTGCCAGAAAGCCCCAGCGGAAGTCAACATTTTCTCCCAAATATCCGCAAACCAATGGGGCTACAAATGCACCAGAATTGATACCCATGTAAAAAATGGTGTAAGCGGAATCCTTTTTAGAATTAGCTGTTTCAGGATATAACTGACCAACCATGGTAGAGATGTTTGGCTTAAAGAAACCATTGCCAAAAATTAGGAAGGCCAATCCCGTCCACATGGCAGTGATAGCTGGCCCCTTTTCTACACTATGAGCCAATGTGCCTGATAAGAACAAAATGAACTGCCCCAAAGCCATGAGTAGACCACCTACAAAGATGGATTTACGATTGCCCCAATAACGGTCGGCAACGTAGCCGCCAATCAGCGGTGTTAAGTACACTAGCCCGGTATAACTACCATAAATATTGCTGGAAATATCCTTCCCTGCCTGGTCGGTTCCAAACAGCATTTTGGTCATAAACAAAACGAAGATGGCCCGCATACCATAGTAGCTAAACCGCTCCCAGAATTCAGTAGCAAACAAAACGTATAAACCTTTCGGGTGGCCTTTCTGCTGGGCAATAGCAATGTCCTCAGGAACAATGTTCATTTAGTGAAGTTTTGGAGAAAAATATTTGCGTTGTAAAATAGGGAAAATAAGTATCGTAATGCTATGTGTCGCACCGTTATCAGCCTTAACCCCGACATTCGCCGCCATTTAAAGTGAGGAATGGGGAGTAGTCAATAGTGAATAAAATTCAAGTTTACTTACTCATAAGCATCGCTGTCCAACATTCTGAACTTTAAACCTTGAACTTTAAACCTTAAACGGGTTTTCGAACTATGAACATCCTTATCCTCGGCAGCGGCGGCCGTGAACACGCCCTTGCCCTCAAAATAAGTCAAAGCAGTAAGTGTGATAAGCTATGGATTGCACCCGGTAACGGCGGCACTGGTCAATGCGGTACCAATGTAAATATTGGGGTAAATGATTTTGAAGCTATCAAACAGCATTGCCTTTCGGAAAAAATTGATTTAGTAGTGGTTGGACCCGAAGAACCGCTGGTAAAAGGCATTTATGATTTTATAAAAAGCGATGCGGATTTAAAAGATATTATCGTCGTTGGTCCATCGGCAGCGGCGGCGCAATTAGAAGGCAGCAAGGCGTTTTCCAAAAAATTTATGCAGCGGCAGGGCATACCCACAGCAGCTTATAAAGAATTTACAGAAGAAGAACTGGAGGAAGGTATTTTGTACTTGCGCCAGCACAGCCTGCCGATTGTTTTAAAAGCTGATGGACTGGCCGCTGGGAAAGGCGTAGTAATTTGCCAAAGCCACGATGAAGCGGTACAGGTATTTGAAGACATGCTGGTAAAACGACAGTTTGGCGAAGCATCGAGCCGGGTAGTAGTTGAACAGTTTTTGGATGGTATTGAAATTTCCGTTTTCGTTTTAACCAATGGAAAGAACTACCAGGTAATTGGCCACGCCAATTCTTTCTATTGGTTAAAACGAAAACGGAAATTGCAATACAATCCAAAAAGTGTTCAACTACTACCCGTCTCTAT